>JAFSTR010000197.1 GCA_017445665.1 Butyrivibrio sp.
TGATGAAATTATCTCCGTACTCTCCCATCTCTTCTGCGGTCGAAAAAACCGGAAGATAGAACTTATCCTCATCCTGAAGAATGTCAGGGAAAAGAGCCGGTGAATCATTACCGTCCTCACCCGAAGATGCAACAAAGGGGACCCAGACATTGCTGTTTCTAAGGATCTGCATGAGTTTCAAAGCGTTGAGATCAGTATTGTTTCTGCAGCAGATCTCCACTGCCCTTGATAGAAATGATCCGTCCTCCAAAAGCTCTTTTGTTATAGGATCCTCAGGAACGGAATATTCAACACCCTCGTCCGCATCCAGGATTATCCGGATCAGATCACGGGAAAGCATGAAAGCATCGTCGCTCCAGGGATTGACAATAAAGCCCTCAGCCTCGGATGCATCAACACATGCCTTGAGTGCAGCGTCGATGAAATGTGATATTACCTGGCTGGGCTGGCCTTTCTCAAATTCCTTACGGGATGTAAACACTACATTCCAGACATTGCCATCATTGGTATTGATACCTCTGAAAGAGTACGTCATTTCAGCGCCCTCTTGCATTACAACCGGAATCACAAAATGTCCGTCAGCGTGCATTCTGGTCCTGATACTTTCAAGGACAGTTATAAGGTTCTCGTTGCTTTGATCTGCATGGAATGTAGAAATAGCTTCCTCGATGATCTCATTACCTTCAAGAAATGGATCCCTTACTTCCTGATTCATCGTAGTGCTCCTTTACTATGTGCGATTTATTATGTCATATATCTATTTTAACACGTTTATTAAGTTACAACGTCCTCAACCTGACTTTCATCACAATCTGCCTATTAAACAAGTACTGTTTTACGTTATAATATAATTACACTTCAGTTTGAGAGGGCTAATAGATGAAACTTTTAGAAACTTCTTTTGACCAAAATTTCAAAAAAACAATACGCAAATGGGCCAATGAAATCGGAAGCAATTCCAATTCTGTCCTTTTTCATGTATATGTCCCTTTTGACAAACCGGAAGAACTGGAAAACCTTAAATACGTTCGCAAGATTCTAAAAGAAGAGTTTCCCGGCTCACAGGTTGTCGGGTGCAGTGCAGCAGGCATGATCCTTAACGGCCAGGTACAGAATGATGCGATAGTTGTTTCTGCTATGATATTTGAAGACAGCACCACCACTGTCATTGTCCGCACATCATATGAGGGTGAGGGAAGTCTTGACGTCCAAAAGCTTTTAGATTTTGTGACCGGTTTTCCTGATCTTAAAGGAATTGAAGCCCTTACTGCTGCTCCGTATCAGCCTTTGCTGGATACAGGTTCTGTTATAGATACCATACCGGAAAACATCGAAATATTCGGCGCAGTAGCTGTCGGAGATGATGATCATCCATCCTTTGTGTTTGCGGGTGATCAGGAGCTCGGATACGGAAGAACAGCTATTATTTTCTATGCAGGCAAAAATCTTCATCTTCTTACAAGCAGAATGTTTGGCTGGAATCCGATAGGTTATCCGCTTTCAGTCACCAAAGCCAGGGACGATGTTGTATACGAACTGGATAACAAACCGGCCTACGAAGTCTATCACCACTATCTTCACATCAAAAAAGACAACAACTTCTTTTATGATGCACTGGAATTTCCCTGGGAAGTTCAGGCTGACGAAAGCACTTATTACATAAGGCATGCCAAATCCGTAAATCCCGACGGATCGATCGTCATGTCTTCAAACATACCTCAGGGCAGTAAGATAAGGCTTACTTTTGGAGATCCAAGAAGGATAATGAAGCATACAAGGCAGACCATCTCAGAGATTTTTGAATTCGGGCCTCAGGTTGTCAACATATTCAACTGTTTTGGTCGTATGCTCTTTTGGAAGGGCAAGGAGAATATTGAGATTCAGGAAATGTCAGAGTATCTGCAGACAACCGGATTCAGTGCCCTGGGTGAGATCATGCGATATAAGGGAAATACTCTCCTAAACAATCTCTCCATTGTAACTATCGCAATGCGTGAAGGTCCCAAGGTCCAATCTGACACCGTAAATCCCGATGGCCTTGCAGACAAGACAAATATTCCGGTTACTGCAAGACTTGCCATTTTTATAAACACGATCACGGAAGAGCTGATGCAAAAGAATGAGCAGCTCAATGAAATGCTATATAAAGCATCTCATGATGCACTCACAGGGATTTTAAACCGCGGCGCAATTGAACGTGCCATCTTTGAAAAGTGCGAACAGAATGAAGCTTCTGAAGCATCAAGTCATCTGATCATGTTCGATGTGGACGATTTCAAGCAGATAAACGACACCTGCGGTCACGTTGCCGGAGATAAGATACTTAAAGATATCGCATCAGTCATAAACGATTACATTGATACAATTCCAGGCTCCAAATTCGGACGCTGGGGCGGTGAAGAATTCATGGTATTCATATATGACCGGTCTGATGATCAGGTAAAAGACATTGCTGAGAATATTTTTAATAAAATAAAAAATGAGATTCCACATAAGAGTGAAGTCACAGTAAGTATCGGTGTTACAAGGTATCACCCCAATGATAGTGTAATACAGACCCTGACAAGGGTCGATGAGCTTATGTACAGGTCAAAAAGCAACGGTAAAGCTCAGATCACATACGATTTCTGACATTAAAAAAGCTCTGAAACAGAAACGTTTCAGAGCTTGAAACATTATTTATTATTTTGAGATCTCTTCCATCTCGGCGATAGCCTCTCCAAATACAGCAAGTGCGGAATCGATAGGCTCTCTTGTTGTAAGATCAACGCCTGCTATCTTAAGAAGGCTTACAGGATCCTGTGTGCATCCGCTTGAAAGGAACTGCTTGTACTTCTTAACTGCGCTCTCACCTTCTTTGAGGATCTTGTCTGCAATGGCAACAGCTGCTGCAAAGCTTGTAGCATACTGATATACATAGAAGTTGTAGTAGAAGTGAGGAATCCTGCTCCACTCCCAGCCAATGAGAGGATCTGATATCATGTCTTTTCCGAAGTACTCTTTGTTGAGGTTGTAGTAGACATCGTACAGAGCCTCAGCTGTAAGTGGTGTTCCCTCCTCAGCCATCTCGCAGGTCTTTCTCTCGAACTCCTCAAACATGGTCTGACGGAACATGGTGCTCTTAAAGCTCTCAAGGAAGTGGTTGATGATAAATGCCTTTTCCTCTTTGCTCTTTGCATTCTCCTTCATGTAGTGATAGAGAAGAACCTCGTTTGTTGTTGATGCAACCTCGGCAACAAAAATCTTATAATCTGAATCAACGATGGTCTGTGCCCTGTTGGTGTACCAGGTGTGCATTGAATGTCCCATCTCGTGAACGAGTGTAAATACATCGTTAAGTGTATCGTTGTAGTTAAGGAGCATATATGGGTGAACATCGTAAACACCGCCTGAATATGCGCCGCCTCTCTTGCCTTCATTCTCAACAACATCGATCCATCTGTTCTCATAAGCCTCTTTTACAACTGCAAGGTAATCCTCGCCAAGTGGTGCAAGTGCCTTAAGAGATATCTCTTTTGCTTCCTCATAGGAAACCTTCATCTCAAACTCGGGGATCATGTCTACGTAAACGTCGTACATGTGAAGTTCATCTACTCCGAGAAGTTTTTTACGAAGAGATACGTATCTGTGCATCTTGTCCATGTTGTCATGGATGGATGCAAAAAGGTTGTCGCAAACCGCAGGTGAAACATTGTTTCCGTCAACTGCTGCCTCGAATGCGGAGTTGTACTTTCTTGCCTTGGCATTGAAGATACGTCCCTTGACCTCTCCGTCATACATGGAAGCCCAGGTGTTCTTAAACTCCTCGTATCTGCCATAGAAAGCCTCAAAGCTTGCCTTACGAAGCTCTCTGTCCTTGGACATCTGTGTTGGAACAAATCTTCCGTTTGAAAGCTGAACCTCTTCTCCCTTTGAATCCTTGACTGAAGGGAACTTAAGGTCTGCGTTGTTCAGCATTCCAAAGCTCTTCTGGGATGCTCCCATAAGCTCCTGCGCACTTGCAAGGAGCTGCTCTTTCTCGGCATCAAGCATGTGGTCTTTAAGTCTTCTGATCTCGCCGATCATTCTCTTGTAGCGTGAAAGCTCAGGAACAGCGCTGTAGAACTCTGCAAGCTTCTCGTCCGAGAGCGTTAAGATCTCCGGGTCCATAAAAGCTGTTTTCTCTGAAGAAGCAACCATTGCTGACATTGCGCGCTGCTTAAGAGCCTGGTACTTGGAATTGCCTGTATCCTGGTCCTCTCTCATGTGGGCATAGCCATAGATCCTGTCGGTGAGAAGATAAAGCTCCTCACTGAGCCTGCATGCCTCCAAAAGCTCTTTTCCGCTCTCAGAAAGCTTCCCTTCATAGGCTGCAATCTTATCGGCGATTTCTGTAACCTTTGAAAGCTCTACCTCCCACTTTTTCTCATCATCATAGATATCCTCAAGACGCCAGGTAAGGTCAAGGGATACCTCATCTCTTTTTGGTAATCTGTCCTGCATAAATAATATTTCTCCTTTATATCCTGCTTACTCCATCGTCAGTATAAAGATCATATGAAGCAGCACTTGCATCATAACATATATATGTCATTTCTGCATTATCAGGCGTTGAAAGAGGCAGAACATGGCCCTTTCTTACAAACACAAGGACTTCATCAAGACCGGCTTTAACATAATGATCTCCGGCGCTCATGATCTCCTCATCATAATCATCGAAAGCCCTGAACCTTATAAGCTTCATGTCCTCAGGCAGGTAAACATATCTGCCCTCAGCATTCTGGGTGTACACAGGCGCAAGCATTATGCTCTCACCAAGAAGAAGCTGATCCTCAACCTGCGAACTGCGCTCATCTCCATATTCAAAACACAGAGGTTTAAACAGCATCTTGTTTCCAAGCGCAGCCTTCATGAACTCCGAATACAGATAAGGGATCAGTGCATACCTCAGGTTAATGATGTTCCTGAAGGTATCAACATGCTCAAACCTGTAAAGCTCCTGGTTTCTCATACCCTGAGCACAGTGGTTTCTAAAGAGCGGTGTGAATATACCAAAGGCAGTCCATCTCAGCACCAGATCCTCTGTAGTATCACTTCCGAAACCTCCGATATCGGCACCGGTATAAAGGAAACCGCACATATTGACAGCCGGCATCTGCTGAATGTTGAGCAGAAGATGTGACCACCATGAATGGTTATCTCCGTGCCAGATTCCGCCGTAGCGATGTGCTCCGATGTACGAAGACCTTGAGAACATAAGTATCCTCTTATCGGGACAGATCCTCTCAAAGGCCTCTCCGGCAGCCCTTGTCATGTTGTAACCAAAGATATTGTGAACCTTGTCATGCCTTATCTTTCTGCCCTTATATTCATGATAAAAACGCCTGTAATCTTCAGGGTTATTGTCAATTGAACCTACAAGATCCTTAAATGCAAAGAACGACTTGATATCAAGGTTCTTGCCCTTATAGTCCTCTATCTGCTCAAAGACCTCCTTGAGGTGGTCCTGAGTATAGAAAATAGCGGGCTCATTCATATCGTTCCAGAAGCCGTCAATTCCCTGGTCTATAAGAACCTTGTACTTATCTCCAAACCAAGCTCTCGCATCATCATTCAGAAAATCAGGGAAGTGAACCTGTCCCGGCCATACAGCAGCCACCAGGTTTTCGCCATTTTCTTTTTTAACAAAGTATCCCTTCTCTACGCCCTCGTCATAGACATCGTACCCTTTCTCAACCTTGACGCCCGCATCGATGATGGGAACGAGATGAATGCCCCGGGCTCTCATCTCCTCTACGAACTTAGGAAACTCAGGAAAAGAGCTCTCGTCCACCGTAAAGTCTTTGTACCTATCCATGTAATCGATATCCAGATAGATCATATCGAGAGGGATCCCGGCTTCCTCATACTTATCAGCGACCTCTCTTACTTCGTCCGCAGTCATATAACTCCATCTGCTCTGGCCAAAGCCAAAGGCCCACTTCGGCGGAATATAGCTTCGTCCGATGATGCTCCTGAACTGGGTCACAATGTCAAGGACGTCACCACCCTCAACGATATAGATGTCAGCATCGAAATCCTCGAAAGAGATCACCAGCTTATCAAGGGTCGTGTAACCTATATCAAAATTCACTTTTCCGGGAGTATCAACGTATACTCCGAACTGATCCTCCTTTGAAAATACAACAAAGAAGTTCTGGGAAGCATAGAGTGAATGCTTATTCTCTGTGTGATTGGGGTCATCGGAGTTGTTGGCAGTATAGAGCCATCCTCTTTTGTTCATACCCCTGACAGTTTCTCCAAGGCCAAAGACCTTGTCATCTTTTTTCAGTAAAAGAGAAAGTTCCTTCCTCTCATCGTTTTTGTCAAAATAAGGAATGCTTCCTTCTGAAATCTGAAGTTCCTTAACAACGGAATCCGTAGGTATCGGATTTCCTATCCTGTACTTTCTGATCATCCTTTAATCCTCCTGCTTACAAATCTTATCACAAAAAGGGAACTGACACACAGTTCCCTTTCTATTATCGTTATTATTTATTCAGCCTTCCAAGATGTCATATAAATCCTCAAATTTACTTAATTCATGATCTGCTCTTCCGCTGGCAGTTGCTGCGCCAATTGCCGCTACATCCATGCCTGCAGCGTGGGCTGCTGTTACGCCCGCATCAGCATCTTCCACAACCAGACAATCTGCCGGGTTCTCTGAAAGAAGCTCTGCTGCTTTTAAAAACACCTCCGGATCCGGTTTGGATCTGGTGATCATGGTTCCGTCAGAAACTGCCTCAAAGCAGTCCGTAAGTTCACACCTCTCAAGAATATAAGCTGTATTTTTGCTTGAAGAGCCGATAGCCAGACGGTATCCGGCGTCTTTGAGATTTTTAAGGGTCTGCCTTACCTGATCGGAAACATCGCCCCTGTTCATCTCACTAAGGCTCTCTCTGTAGGTGTTATTCTTCTCCTCAAGATACTCCTTTTTCTTTTCAGGAGAGATGGGCTCTCCCTTATATTTCTCAAGGATTATATCAAGGCTCTCTTCTCTGCTTACGCCCCTTAACCTGTCATTGTCTTTTTCAGTAAACTCTATTCCCAGCTTATCTGCCAGCTTCTTCCAGGCCAGATAGTGGTATTTATCGGTAAAGACCAATACTCCGTCAAGGTCGAATATCACTGCTTTATATTGCATTTTTCTCCTCCGGTAAGTTTATACGTATCCTTCCCATGTCTGAACTCAAGCTCTTCTCCAAAAAGAAGCTCTGCCGTGATCTCTTTTTCATTGACCGAGATCCTGATGAGTCTTCCCTGATACCTGAATTTAAAGGAATATCCCTTTAAATCTCCCGGAAGGAATGGATTTATGGAAAGGCCGTCTTCGCCTATCCTTATGCCGCCAAAGCCATAGATAAAGGCCATGTAGGAGCCGCCCATATTTGCAGTGTGAACTCCGTCAGAGCTGTTCCCATGGAGGTTCATAAGATCAAGCTTGGCTGAGTCTCCGAAATACGCCGCAGCCTCATCATGAAGTCCCAGTCTTGATGCCTGCATTGAGAACACACAGGTTGACAGCGACGAATCATGGGTTGTTATCTTCTCGTAGTACCTAAAGCTCTTTTCCTGAGTCTTAAGATCAGCACTGTCAGGGAAAAGAAAATGTGCAAGAACCGTATCTGCCTGCTTGCATACCTGGTATCTGTAAAGGTGAAGCGGATGGTAATGAAGAAGCAGAGGGAACTCTTCCTTAGGAGTATTCTCAAGATCCCATACGGGCTTTTGCAAAAACGAATCGTCCTGCGGATTTATTCCAAGTTCCTCATCAAACGGAAGGTAGATACTCTCTGCCGCCTTAGAGATCTCTGCGATCTCTGCATCAGTAAGCTTAAGTCTTTGCTTAAGCGAGATTATCTGCGCTGTATTGGCGAATTTCTCAAGGAATTTCACCATCCATTTCATGCCGTGGGCAGCTGCACAGTTGGTATAAAAGTTGTTGTCCACCATGCAGGTGTACTCGTCAGGTCCTGTCACTTCGTTTATCACAAAGCGGCCCTTCCTGTCATAGTTACCTGTATCCAGCCACAGCCTTGCTATCTCGATCATCATCTCCGCACCTTCCCTGAGGATAAAATCCTCATCTCCGGTTGCGAGATAGTACTGAACAATTGCATAAGAAACCGCCCCGTTTATGTGGTAAGCAGCTGTTCCGCTGGGGAAATAACCTGAGCATTCCTCACCTGTTATGGTTCGCCATGGATATAACGCGCCTTTCTTGTGTCCAAGAAGAGCTGCATTTTCCCTGGCTTTCTGAAGTGTCTTATATCTGAAATGAATTATGTTTTCAGCAAGTTTTGTATCAGTAAGTGTAAAGAAGGGAAGTGCATACATCTCTGTATCCCAGAAATAATGTCCCTCGTAGCCCTCTCCCGTAAGGCCCTTGGCAGCAATGCTGTATCCGGGTATCCTTGGAGCCGAGCAGAACATCTGATACATATTAAAGCTCATGGCAAGATCAAGATCATCATCGCCGATTATTGTGAGCTCCGACTGATCCCAAAAATCTTTAAGGATCTTAGTCTGTCTATCATATAAGTGCGAAAGACCGCTTCCGTCTGCTTTCACTTCATTCAGAGCATCCTGAAGGACTTTTAAAGCATCTTTTCCCGGATCATCACTTATCTGTGAGTCCGAAAAAACTGAGAACTTCACGAGGCGTATTTCCTGTCCCTCTGAAATATGCCCCTTGTAATAGGTGCATACCCGCCTATCATCGGTATTGTCATACACATCGATAAAATCGTCCTCACCAATCAGGATGCCTGAAGTGGCAGATGCAATACTGATGTCACTGACACCGGTACTGCTCACACAAAGTGTGGAATTGTCAATGGCCTCAGCACATTTGACCGTAAGATATGACGGACTTTCTGCAGCAAGTCTCGGATCGGTTGGGTCCGAGTAGTTCTTGACGTCGGCTATATGCCAGGAATCAAAAACTATCTCACCGTCAAAGTCCATGGATGTAACACTGTATTCAATAGTAAAGAGCTGAGGCGCAGCAAGGTGCGTCATTCTCTTTGTCTCGATCTTTATAGTATTTCCAAGAGGGCTCTTCCAGAGTATTTTTCTGGAAGTAAAGCCGTTGTCCATATCAAGGATCCTCTGATTGGAAATAAGCTCACCTGTACCCATGTCGAAACGCTCACCGCCGATATACAGGTCAATTGACTGTGTATCAGCTACGTTTAGCATGGTCTGTTTCTTTTCGATAAGATTGCAAAGGCTCTCGGCCTGCTTCATCGGAATGATCTCATATACTCCTGCGAGATACGTTCCTCTCATAGTCGAAAAGTCAGCGGGCACACCTTCTTCAAGTGTGCCCCTAACTCCAATGTACCCATTGGCATTGCTAAACAATGTTTCATTTAATCTCAGTGTTTTATTGTCGTAGTTCTCGTCTCGTATAATGACACGATTACTGTTGTGCATAATATGCCTCTACTGCTTTCTGAAGTGTTTCAATAAACTGATCTGTATCTTTGATTGAACCCTTAGCGAAGTCCTGGAATACTACAGAAGTTACGTTCTGTGCAAGACCTGCCTTCCATCCCTGCCAGTGCCATGCTGAAGTCTTTCCTGCTGCTGTGTAATCAGCGATTGTCTTAGCATAAGGATCTGCAGGTGCATACTGTGATGATACGAAAGGAGATACGCATCCGCACTTCTCAGCAAGGATCTGCTGTCCGCCGTCGTTCTGTGAGCACCACTGAATGAATGCCTTAGCTGCGTCTACGTTTCCGTCCTTGTAAAGTCCCCACCAGTTAGGTGAATTGGTCTGGATTGTATCCTGGCCCTCAATGAATGCATAAGGGATCATGCCTACTTCGAAGTTGCCTGCTGCTGCGTACTGATCAGCATAAGTTGTTGTCATAGATGCGCCGATCCATGAACCCTGTGTTACGAAAGCGTACTTGCCGCTTGCAAAACCAAGAACCTGATCATCGTATGATCCTGAAACTCCAAGAGGATCTGTGTACTCGTTAAAGAGCTCAACCATTTCTGCGAAAGCTTTCATACGCTCAGGATCAAGCTTACCGCCGTCGTTGATAAGGTCTAGGTATGTTGTATCGTTACGTGCAAGACCTGAATCAAGGTATGTTCCGAAGAGGTGCTGACCTGCTGTCCACCAGAGGTTAGCTGACTCTGTGTAGTAACCTACAACTGCTGTAAGTCCGAGCTCATCCTTCATAGAATCGATCTTCTCGAAAGCTGCTCTCATGCTCTCAGGACCTGTGATTGACTTAGGATCGATGCCTGCCTTGTCAAGGATTGACTTGTTGTATGAAAGACCGATGGCCTCTGTTGTTGTAGGGAAGCCGTAAACATGTCCGTCAGGTCCTACATACTCAGCCTCTGTATCACTTGTCCAAGCCTCGTCAGAAAGATCTGCAAGAAGATCCTTCCATGTCTCATAATGTGTGTCGCCCTCGAATACGAAGATGTCAGGCATATCACCTGCCTGATAGTAGTTCTTAAGGATAGCCTGTGTATCCTGTCCGCCACCGATTGTATCAATAGAAACCGTAACACCTGTCTGCTCCTTGTAAGTATCTGCAAGGATAGCAAGACCTTCCTGGATCTCAGCTTTGTTGTTAACCAGCTTGATGGTTGTTCCTTCACCGCCATCAGTTGTTGCAGGTGTCTCAGTAGCTGCTGCCTCGGTAGTAGCCTCTGATGTAGTTGTTGCAGGTGCTTCTGTTGTACCTGTTGTTCCGGTTGTACCGGTTGTTCCACAACCTGTCAGTGCAAAAGTAAGTGTGGTTGTTGCTGCAAGCAGCAGTGTCAGTGCTTTCTTTTTCATATTATCCTCCTTTTTATATGAACAATATTTCGTTCGCTCCTGATACCTATATGCTAAGCTATTTACCGAAAATACCGCAATATCACAAAAAATCTTTGTTTATTTGACACAAAAAAAGACCTTCCACATGTTGTTTTCACACATGGAAGGTTTGGTATTAAACTAAATATTTAATTATTTCACTAAAATAATTTGTGATTTTAGTAAAATTTAGTAAAATCTCAGTTGATCACTTACGAGAATGGCCTGCTGTCCTTCTCCATTTCACTCGTGCTCCGATCTTGTAGGTCTCGTAATCTCCGCTGCCGTCAAGCAGGTTTAAAAGAGCCTGTCCCGCCAGAAAACCTCTCTCATAATCCGGAACACTCACCGTTGTAAGCCCAAGATATCTGGAGATTATGATGTCATCAAAACCGCAGACCGAGATATCCTCGGGAACCCTGATACCGTTCTCCTGAAAGTGCCTTATGGCTCCTATCGCCATCATGTCGTTGGCACACACCAAAACCTGAGGCATCCGGTCTCTTAACATGATCAGCCTTGCTGTCTGCACTCCGCTCTTCTCTTTCCAGTCCCCCTCGTAGAGATCGTTTCTGTGAAAAGAGATCCCTTTTTCCTTAAGCACATCCCTGAAGGCCATGTATCTCTCTTTATTGTCTGCAGTATCCTGACCTGTCAGATAGGCAAAGGAGTCAAAGCCTTCGTCAACGAGCTTCTGCATGAGCTGCCTCTCACCTTCATAGTTGCTGACGATCATCGCCTTAACCATGGGGTGCTTAAGTTCTCTGTCCAGAGTTATGACAGGAAGCCCCTTGTCTGCAACTGCAAGCACCTGTGAGTCCTGAATCAGGGAGCTTAGGATTATGCATCCGCAGACCTCGTCCGGGTCTGAATAATGGGCAAGATCATCTCCGTTACATATCAGGATATGGTATCCCTGTTTGCTCACATAGTCGCTTATACCATGAAGAATGTCCAGGTAATAGAGCGTGTCGAAGTCGCTGAAGCTTACGATGATGGTTCGTCTTTTCCCATCGATCCCGCTCTGTCCCCTGTGGCTGTAGCCCAGCTCACCTGCAATTTTTAAAACCTTTTCTCTTGTCTTAGCACCAACGTTCTTTTTCCTGTTAAGAACGTTGGATACCGTGGTTATGGACACGCCGGCCTTATCTGCTATATCCCTGATTCCCGCCATAGTTTACCCTCGCTATAGTTACACCACTTTATGTATCCATTTGCCTCTTAAAAATCTTATTGTAAATATTATACCTCTGATACCCCAATCACTGAACATACCAATCCAGACTCCCATCGGTCCCATATGCATGACTCTTATGAGGTATGTGGCAAGAGTTACTCTGCAAAGCCACATGGTAAGCGTAGAAATGAGCATTGAAAACTTAACATCTCCCGCTGCCCTTAAGCTGTACGCAGTTATAAAGGACGGTGACCACAACAAAGGTTTAACGATCGTGATCCAGCCCAGCATGTAAATACAAAGAGCCGCGCTCTCTTTTTCCATTCCCGCCATCATTGTAACGGGCCTTGCTATCGCATAGGTGAAAAGACAGCTCACACCGACTGCAATGTATCCCCAGCCTATCATCTTCTTGGTGTAGTAGATGGCCTCATCTTTTCTTCCTGCGCCAAGGCACTGTCCGATCACTGTCATAAGACCGATACCGACACCACAGCCCGCAACGCCGTTGACGTTCTCAAAGATATTGGTCATGGCCTGAGCTGCGATGGCAGTTGTGCCAAGGAGTGACACCGATGACTGGATAGCCAGCTTACCAAACTGGAACATGGAGTTCTCGATCCCGTTGGGAATACCCATGGCCAGGATTCTCTTGATCTTGTCCCCATCGGGGCGTATCTTGTGATAGCGGTAAATCCTGATCTCCTGGTTCTTTCTTCCGAGAAGCACCAGCAGGACTATTGCGGAAAAGAGCCTTGAGAGGAGCGTTGCCAGTGCTGCGCCGAAAACTCCCATGTTTAAGCCGAAAATAAATAATGCATTGCCGGCGACATTTAAGATATTGGAGATAATGGCAACATTCATGGGAAGTCTTGTATTGGACTGAGCCCTGAATACAGCTGACCCCGCTGCCGACATGGCAATACCGGGATATGAAAGAATGCTGAGAAGAAAATATGTACTTGCTGCTTTCATAACATCGGGGTCAATTGTTCCGAATATCAGGGAAAGAAGGCCGTCTCTGAAGATCAGGCACACAACCATGATGGAAAGAGACAGAAAAGCTGACACTAAAAGGACCTGCGCAGCTGCATCGTTAGCTCTTTTGATATCCCTCTGACCTATGTAGGTGGAACAGATGATGACTCCTCCTGTCGCCATGGCTGCAAAGGCCTGGACAACAAGGTTGTTGATGGAGTCAACCAGGGACACTCCCGAAAGTGCAGCAGCTCCTACATTACTTACCATCATGGAGTCAGCCATGCCCATAAGGGAGTTTAAGAATTGTTCAGCTATAATTGGAATCAGCAACAGGAGAAGTTTCCTGTTGCTGAA
>JAFSTR010000198.1 GCA_017445665.1 Butyrivibrio sp.
ATAGCATCAGGTATACTGCTCTTTGCCAACAGAAGTTTTAAAAAGACCTTTAGCAAGGAGCTCACCGAGAACCGGCTTGTGGAGCTGTTTGAGGGAAATATCCCGTCAAGGAGCCACAGCGGAAATTACGAAGTACATCACAGGGACAGAGAGAAGTGGTATGACGTCTACTACACAAGGATCAAGTGGGTGGACGGAAGGCCTGTTTCTCTTTGCGCCATTTATGATATTACGGAAAAGAAATTGTACCAGAAGCGCATAGAACAGCAGGCATATACTGACTTCCTGACAGGCCTTTACAACAGGATGTGCTGTGAAAAGGATCTGGCAAGATATGTGGATGAGGCCAGAACAACCGGCAGAAGCGGTGCTCTTATGTACCTTGACCTGGACGATTTCAAGCATATAAACGACAGCCTCGGCCATCAGTACGGCGATGCGCTTTTGCAGGATATCTCAAAGGCCATCAGCCGGATAGAGGGGATCACCAATTCCTGCTATCGTATGGGCGGAGATGAGTTCGTTATCATTGTTCCTCCCGAGAGCTACAGCAGGATGGACAAGATCGTGGAAGAGATCAAGAATGCCTTTGCAACACCATGGTACTTAAAGGACAGCGATTACTATTGCACAATGAGTATGGGTGTTGTAAGATTTCCTGAGCACGGCGACAATGTATCGGAGCTCATTAGAAAATCCGATGTTGCCATGTACGAGGCCAAAAAATCAGGTAAGAACAGGATCGCTGAGTATTCGGACAATATTGATTCCTCCAGCATTCACAGGATGGATCTTGAGAAGAACATGTATCAGGCCATCACCAAGAAGGTCGAGGAGTTTGAGGTATACTTCCAGCCGGTATTCCTTAACGAGAAACCAAAGGGTAGAGGCAAGAAGGAAAAGACAAAGCGCCTTGTAGCAGAAGCACTTGTCAGATGGAACAGTGATTCGCTGGGATTTTTGAATCCGGATGAGTTTATACCGCTTGCAGAGTATCTGGGACTCATAACGCCTATCGGCAATCATGTTCTTAAGAGGGCATGTCAGTGCTGCAGACAATGGAATGAATCAGGAAAGGGAGATTTTGCTATCAGCGTAAACCTCTCCGTTGTGCAGATCATGCAGAACGATATCCTGGATATAATAAAGAGCTGTCTGGAAGAGAACAATCTAAAGCCTGAGAATCTGATACTGGAGATCACCGAGAGACTGGCAATAAATGACCTCGCCAGGACCAAGCAGACCATCCTCGACATCAAAGATATGGGAATTAAGCTTGCCCTGGATGATTTCGGAACAGGTTATTCCGCACTCAGCAGCATAAGGGCTCTGCCTTTTGACATAATCAAGGTTGATCGCGAATTTGTCAAAAACATTGCCGATGACGAATACTCAAAGGCATTTGTCCGTTCAATGGTGGACATGGGAAAATCCATCGGAGCGGATATCTGTATTGAAGGCGTTGAGACCAAAGAGCAGATGGAGATCCTTGAAAGTATGGGTGTTAAGTACATTCAGGGTTACTACTATGACAAACCTCTGCGTCGGGCGGCCTTTGAGGAAAAGTATGTGTATAACTAATCCGTTTATGCTACAATATTATGTAATCATTTTTAATAGAAAGTTGGTTTAATAAAGTAAATGGCAGAAGAAGTAATTACAAACACAAATGAAAATCCTGAGGAAGAGGGAACCCTTGGCAGGCACTTTATAGAGAGAGCCATCGACAAGGATTTAGAGGAAGGCGTATACGATCACGTATGTACACGTTTCCCACCTGAGCCAAACGGCTTTTTGCATATCGGTCACGCAAAGAGTATACTCCTCAACTACGGAATAGCTAAAGAGTACAACGGCAAGTTCAACATGAGATTCGATGACACCAATCCTACCAAGGAGAAGTCCGAGTTTATGGATGCCATCATCGAGGATGTCAAGTGGCTTGGCGCTGACTATGAAGACAGACTTTTCTATGCTTCCGATTACTTTGATGAGATGTATGAGGATGCTGTTAAACTTATTAAAAAGGGCAAGGCTTATATCTCAGAGCTTACAGCAGATGAGATAAGAGAATACAGAGGAACACTCACAGAGCCAGGTAAGAACGATCCGGGCAGAGACAGAAGTGTTGAAGAGAACCTTCGACTCTTTGAAGAGATGAAGAGCGGTAAGGTTGCTGACGGAGCAATGACTCTTCGTGCTAAGATAGATATGGCATCACCTAACATCAACATGAGAGATCCGATCATCTACCGTGTGGCACACATGACTCACGCAAGATGCGGAGACAAGTGGTGCATCTATCCTATGTATGACTTTGCTCATCCTATCGAGGATGCTATTGAGGGCATCACACATTCACTCTGCACACTTGAGTTTGAGGATCACAGACCTCTCTACGACTGGGTCAAGACAGAGTGCGAATACAAGAATCCTCCGCGTCAGATTGAGTTCGCCAAGATGTACCTCAACAACGTGGTTACAGGAAAAAGATATATCAAGAAGCTCGTAGAGGACGGAATAGTTGACGGATGGGATGATCCAAGACTTGTAACAATCGCATCTCTCCGCAGAAGAGGCTTTACACCGGAGTCCATCAAGATGTTCGTTGATATGTGCGGTATCAGTAAGGCTCAGGCAACAGCAGAGTACTCAATGCTGGAGTACTGCATCAGAGAGGACTTAAAGCTCAAGGCCAAGAGAATGCTTGCTGTTCTTGATCCCGTTAAGCTCATCATCGACAATTATCCCGAGGGTGAGACTGAGTATCTTGAGATAGAGAACAACAAGGAAGTTCCTGAGATGGGAACACGTAAGGTTCCTTTCGGAAAAGAGCTTTGGATCGAGAGAGAAGACTTCATGGAGGAGCCTCCTAAGAAGTACTTCAGATTGTTCCCGGGTAATGAAGTAAGACTTATGAATGCTTACTTTGTAACCTGCACCGGATTTGAAAAGGATGAAAACGGCAATATCACCGAGATCCACTGCACATATGACCCTGAGACCAAGGGCGGAGACAGTGCAGACGGAAGAAAGGTAAAGGGAACGATCCACTGGGTTGCTGCCAAAGAGGCCGTTGAAGCAGAGGTCAGACTCTACGAGAACATCATTGATGAGGAAAAGGGTGTATACAACGAAGACGGATCCCTTAACTTAAACCCTAACTCCATCAAGGTTATCAGGAATGCTAAGCTTGAGCCGGAACTTGCCGGGGCTAAGGCCTACGAGAAATTCCAGTTCGTAAGAAATGGATTCTTCTGTGTGGATTGCAAGGATTCAAAAGAAGGAGCACCGGTATTTAACCGTATTGTTTCACTTAAGAGTTCATTTGTGCTTCCAAAAAAATAATTGACAAAGAAAGGAATTGGCATGAGCATATTTTCTGGATTTGGAAAACTTGGACTGGAAAGCATTGAGGGAGAAGACCTTTTTGACGATCCCAGAAAAAAAGAGGTTAAGGTCAAGAAGGAAGAGCCGAAGAAAAAGCTTCAGCTTGTAAACGAAGAGGATTACCTCTTTGACAAAAAGTATAAGTGTCCTGTGTGCGAGTCTGATTTTGAAGCAAAGACCGTCAGAACCGGGAAGGTCAGAATGAAGAATGTCGACATCGATCTGCGTCCTGATTACGACGAGCTCGATCAGAACAAGTACGACGTTATCGCATGCCCGGCCTGTGGATATGCTGCCCTTGGCAGGTATTTCCCCAATGTTAACAAGTATCAGATCGATGACATAAGAGTCAAGATCTGCATGAACTATAAGCATGAGCCCTGCAGAGAGCCTATCTACAGCTATGAATATGCCAAGAGACTTTATCAGCTTGCTCTTGCCAACGCGGTTGTCAAGAAGGCCAAGAACAGTGAGAAGGCGTATATCTGCATGAAGTCAGCCTGGGTTATAAGAGGCGAGACACAGAGGCTTGATCCAGAGGCTGATGATTATGAGACCAGAAAGGCAGAGAACGATGCTCAGGAAAAAGAGCTTCTGACCAATGCCCTTAATGGTTTTGTGATGGCGAGACAGACAGAGGAATTCCCTATTGCAGGAATGGACTCCACAACACTTGATTATCTGATGGCTGCCCTTGCGGTAGAAACCGGTCAGAAGGAGATCGCATCCAAGATGATAAGTGAGATACTTACATCAAGAGTGGCAAACAGCAGGATCAAGGATAAGGCAAGAACACTTAAGGATATGCTTGCTGAGAGCTGAGAAATTAAAAAAGATCAAAATAAAAATCCCTTACGGACCAAGGTCTGTAAGGGATTTATTGTTATTTAAATTGAAAATTACTTGTCCTCATCATCGAAGAATTCTTCTGACTCATCAGGATCTGTCTCTTCAGCCTTAGGCTCTTCCTCGGGCTTGGTCTCAGCAGCCTTGGAATCTGAATCGGATGAAGTAGAAGTGATATCTACGTATTTACGTGAACCGAACTTCGATTCTGAACTTGCATCCTCGTCATCATCAAAATCGTCGAAATCATCGAAATCATCATCGTCGAAACTATCAGCGATTTCTTCCTCTCTCTTGCTGAGATAATAATATGCTCCTGCAGCGGCAGCACCTGCGGCCATGCAGAATAAAACGAACTTACCGAATGCGTTGTTCTTAGCCATTTTTAGCTCCCCTCCTGTTTCAAACGGTTATTTAAATTTTAATACAATTTGATTTTAAATAAAAGCCCTGAGTATTAAAATTTGATAAATAACGTAAAATCGTTTGATGTGGTTTTTTATAAATGATAAACTTAATTTAGACTGATGCAGTCAATAAAATTGGAATGAGGATATTCCATGAACGATAGATTTTGGGAATTAAAAAAAGAAAAGCAGGACAGAATGATCAATTCGGCTCTAAAGGTCTTTTCCCAGTACGGATATAAACATGCCAGCACTGATGAGATCGTAAGGGGAGCAGAGATCAGTAAAGGCCTGCTGTTTCATTATTTCGAGAGCAAGATAGGGCTGTATGCCTTTTTATATGATTATGCGACCAGATTCGTTACGCTGGAACTAACAGCCAACGTGGAAAAGAGCGAGAGCAGATATTATGAGCTTTATAAGCAGATCCTTTCCGCCAAGGCAAATTCCATGTCCCAGTATCCTTACATATTTCTTTTCCTGAACAAAGCTGATGAAGAGACTGATCTTGACGCTCTCTCTGTCATAAGTGAGAGACGTGAGAAGTATCAGAGGATAATGCATGCGTTAAGGGAAAGAGCAGATATTACTGCCTTTAATCCCGGAGTGGATTTTGAAAAGGTTGGTGTGATACTGGACTTTACGGTAGACGGACTCATACAAAAGGCTGTGCGCTCAGAGAATTTCAGGGCAGATTTCTTTTTGGAAGAGGCCACGGAATATGTTGATATGATGCAGAACATGACATCATAAGGACAAGGAGGGTTATATGAGCAAGTTCTTAGTAGCAGGTGTAACACAGATTGAGACCATTGTAAGAGTTGATAAGATTCCTGTGAGCTATGC
>JAFSTR010000199.1 GCA_017445665.1 Butyrivibrio sp.
CCAGGGACTTCTTACAGTAACAACAGAAGAGAGCCAGGGACTTAAGACCGGTTTCGATGCTGCCTGGGCACTTAACTTCAAGTACAACTGGGTTGCAAACAACGGTCTTGACTACGGTCTTGCAGCAAACTATGACACACCTTCAGATGTTTACGATTACTGGTACTCAGATGATTTCGTAGAAGATATGAAGCTCATGAAGAAGTGGGCTGATCTTGGATTCTGGTCAAAGAGTGCACTTTCAGATACAAACAACTCAGACGCATATAAGAACGGCCTTTGCGTAGCAGAAGTTGCAGGACAGAACCCTAACAAGCAGATCACAGCAATCGCTGATTTTGAGAATGCAGGACAGGGCTGGGAGTCAGCTTATGTAGCATACGGCGAGACAAACGGTGTTATCTATCCCGGACATGCAACACAGAACGGAACAGCTATCGTAAGAGGCTGCAAGGATCCTCAGAGAGCGCTTCTTGTTCTTCAGGCAATGCTCTGCGATGAGGAGATCAACTCAATCGTTCAGTACGGTATCAAGGGAACACACTATGATGTAGCAGACGGTATCTACAAGAACCTTCAGGAAGAAGCAGGAGAGACACCTACATTCCCTTATGAAGGATTCAACACATGGAACCTCAGAAACGGCGAGACAAAGCTTCCTCAGAAGACCGACGTTAAGCTTCAGGAGATGTTTGATAAGTACGCAGCACTTGGCGAGAAGACAAAGTTCCCTAACGTAAACATCTATGATGGATTTTCAGAGAACTATGATTCTTATAGCGCTGAGAGATCAGCAGTCAGCAACGTAATGAGACAGTACCTCGCTCCACTTGAGGCAGGACTTGTTGATGATGTTGATGCAGCAGTTGAAGAGTTCAGAAACAAGATGACTGAGGCTGGCATTGATAAGTGCCGTGAAGAGTACACAAAGCAGTGGAAAGCATACTGCGAGGAGTACAACTACAACTAATCAGGGCGACGACCTCTTGACCTGAGTTTGATATGTTATAATAGCAGAGGGCGAAAACGTTTTTGCCCTCTGCTGAATATGAAAAATGGCGAATTGAATTAAGGAAAAGGGGAACAAACCTTGGCTAAAAGGGAAAACGATAATAAAAAGATAACGATAAAAGATGTGGCAAGAGAAGCGGGAGTATCGATCTCTACTGTTTCCAATGCCCTTAATAATGTAAATGTTCTGCATCCTGACACCAAGGAAAGAGTCCTTGCAGTAGCAAGAAGACTTAATTATACTCCAAACCTTAACGGCAGGAATTTGAAGGCCCAGGCAACAGGAGTACTGGGACTGTTCCTTGGAGCAATCAGGGGACCGTATTACGGAGAACTTTCCGATTCCATATACAGAGCCTGCGTTGAAGGCGGATATGAGCTGGAGATTTTCTTAAGCTCAGACCCTTCGCATATCATGGCCAATATTATGGGGCACAGGGTTGATGGCGCGATCATACTCAATTCAGCCATCGGACCCGATCAGGAGGAAATCCTTAAGAACCAGCGTATCCCAACGGTGTATATTGACAGGATCCTTGTGGGGGATAAATCCTCAAGCGTCGTATTTGACTCAAGAAACGGCGGTGAGCAGGCGGCAAAGTTTTTGCTTGAGCTTGGCCACAAGAAGTTCATGTATATAGAAGGTGAAGAGGACAACTACGATAATCAGGAGCGTAGGGGCGGATTTTTCGGTGCCCTTAAGAGAGCCGGTATTGTAGTGGAAGATGACTATATTCTTCCGGGTAAGTTTGAGAGGCTTGCAGCCTACAACTCGGTTACACAGTTTATTGATTCGGGAAAAGAGCTGCCGGATGCAATCTTTGCAGCCAATGACCTGAGCGCTATCGGTGTACTTGAAGCGCTGAGGGACAGCGGAATAAAGGTCCCGGAGCAGGTAAGCGTTATGGGATGTGATGACATCGAACTCACAAGAGTGGTTAGTCCGTCTGTCACAACCATCAGAACATTCTTTGAAAAACAGGGCATTATAGCAGTGGAACAGCTTATCCGTATGATTGGCGGAGAAGCCGGAAGACTGATAACTTTGAACGGAAGGATAATCCCGCGCGATTCGACGATAGCAAAGGATTTATGATGAAAAATATTACAGCAATTGAGACCCATCTTGCCGGTGGTAAGTACTGGAGCTGCTCTGCTTTGGAAGATGCAGGTCCTGCAGGTGAGATGAAAGCCCTTGTGGTATTTCCTGAGGAGAAGGAGACCACTATTCGTGGATTTGGAGGAGCTTTTACCGAGGCTGCAGCCCATACATACAGCGGCCTGAATGAGGAAGCACGCAAAAGGCTCATTTCCGACATATACGGGGCAGATGGCCTTAGATACAACCTGGGACGAATTCACATGAACAGCTGTGATTTTGCTCTGGGCAATTATACCTACATTGATGAAGGCGATGAAGATCTTTCGAGCTTTAACATAGAACATGATGAAAAAGAGATCATTCCTATGATAAAGGCTGCTGAAAAAGAGCTGGGAAAGCCTTTAGTTCTTTTGATGGCACCATGGTCTCCGCCACCATTTATGAAGACCAACGGCGAGATGAACCACGGCGGAGAATTAAAGCCTGAGTACAGACAGCTGTGGGCGGATTACTATGTAAGGTTTATACAGGAATATAAGAAGAGAGGCATCGATATCTCTTTTACCTCTATACAGAATGAGCCCAATGCGACACAGACATGGGATTCATGCAGATATACAGCTGAGCAGGAAGCGGATTTTGCAGTGGATTTCTTAGGGCCTACACTTGAAAAGGCAGGGCTCCTTGATGAAGTCAGAGTACTGGTCTGGGATCACAATAAGGAAGTCAGCTACCGAAGATTTAAGGACATAATGAGCAAGGACGGAGCTGATAAGTACATTTTCGGCTGCGCTGTGCACTGGTACACAGGAGATCATTTCGAGAACCTGGGACTTATAAGGAAGCATTTCCCTTCAAAAGAGATATTCTTTACAGAAGGTTGCGTTGAGTATTCCAGATTTGCAGGAGAAGGTGACATCCACAATGCTGAAATGTACGCTCACCAGATGCTTGGAAATCTTAAGAACGGAATAACAGCGATCTTTGACTGGAACCTTATGGTCGACTATCAGGGCGGACCCAATCATGTGGGTAACTACTGCGATGCTCCGATAAAGGGCAATGAGGCAGGTGATGATTACGAGAAGAAACTCTCCTATTATTATATAGGTCACTTCTCAAGATACATCAAGGAAGGCGCGAAACTTATCTGGACATCCTGCTACACAGACAGGATCAAAACTGTTGGTTTTGTTAATCCTGACGGTGAAAGGGTAGTGATTCTGCTTAGTGAGTCGGATGTAGACACTGCAGTTACCGTGTCAGAAGGAGAGTCTTCAGCTAAACTTATCGTCAAAGCGCATTCTATTCAGACTTTGACATATTATGCATAAAGGTAGGTTACATTAATTTATATAATTTATTGACAAAAGATAGAGATTAACTTACAATTTCATGCGTGTAATTAGCAAGGAGTACCCATGTGTAATTCGCGTGGGTATTTTTTTGCCGAAATTTTGATAACGCCTTATTAAGGCAGGAGGAATTATGAAGAGATTTTTCGCAATGATGATCGCAGGCATTTCATGTGTATCAATGCTTGCAGGATGCGGCAATTCTGCATCAACAGAGACAGCAGAGACACCTGCTGCAACAGAAACTGCAGAGACAGCAGAGCAGACAGAGACAACTGAGGTTGCTCCCGCTGCAGAAGAGAACGTAAAGGTTGATAAGCTTACAATCGGTTTCGTACCTTCACGTGATCCTGATGAGATCGTTACAGCTACAGAGCCACTTAAGGAGCTCCTTACAACAGAGCTTGCAGGACTTGGCTATGAGGTTGGCGAAGTTGACATTACAGTTGGAACAAGTTACGAGGCAGTAGGTGAGGGCCTTTCAGCAGGTACAATCGATGTAGGACTTATCCCAGGTGGTACATATGTACTCTATGAGGATGGCTGTGATGTTATCCTTACAGCTACAAGAGATGGTCTTTCAATCGAGAGCCCTGATGCTAAGACATGGAACGACAACAAGCCTACAGAGCCTACAGAGGAGCAGGTAACATTCTACCGCGGACTTATCATCGCAGGACCTTCAGAGGCTGGTCAGGCTATCGCTGAGAAGGTTAATAACGGTGAGGAAGTAACATGGGAAGATCTTGACGGTCTTAACTGGAGCGTTATGAACTCTTCATCTTCTGCAGGATATATCTATCCTTCACTCTGGCTTCAGGAGAACTATGAGAAGCACATCACAGACCTTACACACGCTGTACAGGCTGACTCATACGGTAATGCTTTTGCAAGACTTGCTTCAGGCCAGATCGATGTACTTTGCTGCTATGCAGATGCAAGACGTGACAACGAGGAGAAGTGGACATCAGAGTTCGGAAGAACAGCTTCTATCTGGGATGAGACAAATGTTATCGGTGTTACAGACGGTATCTATAACGATACAATTAGCGTAAGCAAGACATCAAAGGTTATGGATGATGCTTTCAAGGCTGCTGTTACACAGGCATTCATCAACATCGGAAACTCAGATGCTGGTAAGGAAGTTATCTCTATCTACAACCACAACGGTTATGTAGAGGCTAAGCCTGAGGACTACGAGTCAGAGAGAGCTGCTCAGGAGCTTATTAAGTCAATGCAGTAAAGTAATCACTTGGCGAGGTTTTTTCGAGCCTAGTGTACTACTTTGTTCTGGACAACGCGCAGCGTTGTAGCAGAACTTCCTTGTATAAATATTGTGGGGGAGGAACTCAAACCTCCCCTATTTTTTCGAGAGCTAAGGTTTAATTCAGGAGAAAAGAAATGATCAAGTTTGAAAACGTAGGAAAAGTATACCCCAATGGTTTCGAGGGACTAAAGGATATCAACCTTGAGATCGAACAGGGAGAATTTGTTGCTATTATTGGTCTGTCCGGAGCAGGTAAGTCTACACTTATTCGTACCATCAACAGGATGCACGATGTAACCAGTGGAAAACTCACCGTGGATGGTGTTGATGTCATGAGCCTTTCCGGCAAGACACTCAGAAGATTCAGAAGAAAGATAGGAATGATATTCCAGTCCTTCAACTTGATCACACGTACTACTGTTATAAAGAACGTGCTCACAGCATTCGTTCCTGATATGCCATGGTACAGATCGGCTTTTGGAATCTATACCAAAGAGGAAAAGATCAAAGCCCTTGAGTGCCTTGATAAAGTAGGCATCCTTGATAAAGCCTTTGTTCGTGCAGATCAGCTTTCGGGCGGACAGCAGCAGAGAGTTGCTCTTGCAAGAACTCTGGCACAGAATCCGCAGATCATCCTTGCTGATGAGCCTGTTGCAGCGCTTGACCCTGTAACAGCCAATCAGGTTATGGGTGATTTCAAGAGGATTAATGAGGATATGAACATCACCATCCTTATTAACATTCACCACATTGATCTTGCTCTTAAGTATGCCAACAGAGTAATTGGTATCAGAGAAGGTAAGATTGTCTTTGACGGACCTGCCAAGGGAACACAGTGGGATGAGGTCCTTGACAACATCTATGTAGGAAAGGTAGACCGTGAAGGCAATTTACAGGAAGAGGGGTGATTTAGGTGAATCTTACTTTTTACGACAAGATTTTTAAACCGAGAGAATATGTCCTTCCAAATGGTAAAAAGGCTTATAAGAAGGCTTCAAGAGCACCTATCTATGCCATTTTGATCCTTGCCATGAGTGCTCTTTCGGTTAAGATAACAGGATTTGATATGGAGGTCCTTGTTTCCAGGATCGGTCAGTTTTTCGTTATTCTAGGAGAGATGTTCCCACCTAATGCTGACTATATGCCCAAGATCTGGGAGCCTCTATTTGACACAATAAAGATGTCACTGCTTGGATCTGTGGTAGGAGCTCTTTTGTCCGTACCATTTGCAATGCTGGCAAGCACCAACGTATGCCCCAGCAAGATCATAGTATCTGTTATGAGAGTCATGTTCTCTCTTATCAGAACCCTGCCTACCATCGTTATTGCGCTGGTTGCAACTCTTGTATTTGGACTGGGAACACTTGCTGGAACCGTTGCTATTGCAGTATTCTCCTTTGGCTATATCGGAAAGCTTACCTACGAGGAGATCGAGACTGTTGATATGGGAGCTTTTGAGGCTATGCAGGCCATGGGAGCAACAAGATCAGAAGCATTTATTTCCGCCATTGTTCCTCAGGTACTTCCTTTCTACCTCTCAAACTGTCTGTTTAACTTTGAGGGTAATGTAAGATATGCTGCAGTTCTTGGTTATGTAGGAGCCGGCGGTATCGGTCTTATCCTTAACGAGAAGATCAGCTGGAGAGAGTACCCAAGTGTAGGAATGATCCTTGTGGCACTTTTTGTAACAGTCTTCATCATTGAGACAGTCAGCCGTGCGCTTCGTAAGAAGCTTGTCTGATGGCGGAGGTATTGTAATGAATCAGAGAATACAACAGGCATATGAAAAAAGACCCAAAGACTGGGTTTACAATTTGATAACTGCCGTGATAGTGGTTGGACTTCTTATCTGGAGTGGAAGCGCAGTTGAGACCAGCGGTTCCACACAGGACGGCGGACAGATCGCACTTAACGTACTTTCCGGAATCTTTCATCCGGATCTTAGCTTTTTGTTTGATCTCTCAACAAAGGGTGTACCTTACCTGATGCTTGAGACAGTTTGTATCGCTTTCCTTGGTACAATTGTGGGAGCCATCATTTCTATACCGCTGGCTTTCATATCTGCTTCTAACTTAACACCACTTCCGATAGCGTTTATCGGAAGACTTATCATCATGGCAGCGCGTACAATTCCGGCTTTTGTTTACGGACTTATGTTCATCCGTGTAACAGGACCCGGAGCGTTTGCAGGTCTTCTTACAATGGGTGTATGCTCTATAGGAATGATAAGCAAGATGTACATTGAGGCTATAGAGGACCTTGACACTCGTGTCATAGAGTCTTTGGATGCAGCAGGCTGTAACACATGGCAGAAGATCCGCTACGGAATTCTCCCTCAGCTGATGCCGAATTTTGCATCAACAGCGATCTACAGATTTGATATCAACCTCCGTGACGCTACTATCCTTGGTATGGTTGGCGCCGGCGGATTTGGCGCACCACTTATTTTCGCCATGAACTCCTACAGATGGAATGAGGCAGGAGCTCTTTTGGCAGGACTTATCGTTCTGATCCTCATCATAGAGTTTATTTCAACCAGGATCAGAGTAAAACTTACAAGAGGATAATATATGCGTATCATTTTTACATCAGATACTCACGGAAGCTTATATCCGATAAATTATGCACAGAACTGCCCCGAGAACACGGGGCTTTTTTGTGTTGCCGGGCAAATCGAAAAAGACGGAAATACCCTCGTGATAGACGGAGGGGATTCTCTTCAGGGAACACCGCTTATTTCCTACTATCTGGAGCACAGAAACGAATATGATTTCCATCCGATAGCAGAGGGCTTTAATGAAATGGGCCTTGATTACTATACGCTGGGTAATCATGATTTTAACTTTGGATACGATGCTATTCTGGATTATGTATCTGCAATGAAGGCAACTCTTATTTGCGCAAATGTGGTAGATAAAAGAGGTGCTCTCGGGATCAGGAAAAATGTGATCCACGTGCTTGAGGACGGCACAAGAGTCGGAATCACAGGAGCTGTCACAGGGTATGTAAATGTCTGGGAACAGAA
>JAFSTR010000200.1 GCA_017445665.1 Butyrivibrio sp.
AATGGATCTTCCGCTTGCAGCGATGATCACGATTCCGGAGCCCTGGAAACATAATCATTTCATGGATGAGGAAAAGAAGGACTTCTATCACTATTATGCAACCATGATGGAGCCTTGGGATGGCCCTGCAGCTATTCTTTTCTCAGATGGTGACATCCTTGGAGCAACGCTGGACAGAAACGGCCTGAGACCTTCAAGATATTACATCACAGATGACAACAGACTGATTCTTGCGTCGGAAGTCGGTGTACTTGACATTGAGCCGGAGCACATTGTGAAAAAATCAAGACTTCAGCCCGGAAAGATTCTTCTTGTAAATACTGTTGAAAAAAGAATAATCTCCGATGAGGAATGTAAGAAATACTATGCATCAAGGCAGCCTTACGGCGAGTGGATTGACGGAAATCTGCTGCATCTTGGAGAGTTGAGCATACCTAATAAGAAGATACCGACTCACACTCAGGAAATGAGAGACAAGCTCTATAAAGCCTTTGGCTATACCTATGAGGATGTGAAAAACGGAATTCTTCCGATGGCGACAAACGGCGTAGAAGCCACGGCTTCCATGGGACATGATGTTCCACTGGCTGTTCTTTCCGAAAAACATCAGCCTCTTTTCTCATATTTCAAGCAGCTTTTTGCCCAGGTTACTAACCCTCCGATCGATTCTCTCAGGGAAGAAATTGTAACGGATACAACGGTTTATATCGGATCTGACGGTAATCTTCTGCAGGAAAAGAGCGATAACTGCCGCGTACTTGAGGTTAATAACCCGATCCTCACCGGCGTTGATCTGATGAAGATAAAGACACTGGATCAGCCGGGATTTAAGACCGGCACGGTATCTTTACTGTATTACAAGAATACATCCTTAAAGAAGGCCTTGGAGCAGCTTTCAATCAGTGTAGACAGGGCTTACAGCAAGGGCTACAACATTATCATCCTCTCAGACAGGGGTATTGACGAAAACCACGTGGCAATTCCTTCACTTCTGGCTGTTTCTTCAGTCGAGCAGCATCTGGTAAGGACCAAGAAAAGAACAGCCATATCGCTTATTCTGGAAAGCGGAGAGCCCAGAGACGTGCACCAGATGGCTACGATCCTTGGCTTTGGTGCAAGAGCAATAAACCCGTATCTGGCGCATGAATGTATTTCCGAGCTGATAGATATTGGCATTCTTGACAAGGATTATCACACAGCCATAAAGGATTACAACTTTGCAATCCTCCACGGCATTGTAAAAACAGCTGCAAAAATGGGGATTTCAACCCTTCAGTCATATCAGTCAGCAAGGATATTTGAGGCAATCGGTCTTTCAAAGGAAGTCATTGATGACTACTTTACTGGAACTGTCAGCAGAGTAGGCGGAATCGGTCTTGCAGAGATCGAGGAAGGCATCAAGTTCAGACACGATCATGCATTTGATCCTATGGGCCTGGTGACAGACACATCCCTTGACAGTACAGGCTTCCATAAGCTAAGAAGCGGAAATGACAAGGAGGATCATCTTTATAATCCTCAAACTATAATAGCGCTTCAGCAGGCAACTCAGTCAGGCAGCTACGAGAGATTTAAGGAGTATACGGATATTGTTGATAACGAGAAACCGCATACTTTAAGGGGACTTCTTGAGTTTGTTCCTGCAAAGAACCCGATTCCCTTAGACCAGGTTGAACCTGCATCTGAAATCGTAAAGAGATTTAATACAGGAGCCATGAGCTATGGTTCAATTTCTCAGGAAGCCCATGAGACCATGGCGATTGCCATGAACACACTGGGGGGAAAATCCAATACCGGTGAGGGTGGCGAGATGCCTGAGAGATTCGGAACAATAAAGAACAGCGCAATAAAGCAGGTGGCATCGGGAAGATTCGGAGTATCCAGCAGATACCTTTTAAGTGCCCAGGAAATACAGATAAAGATGGCGCAGGGCGCAAAGCCCGGTGAAGGCGGACATCTTCCGGGCAAGAAGGTATATCCGTGGGTTGCAAAGACAAGGTTCTCAACCCCGGGAGTGTCGCTGATATCACCACCACCGCACCATGACATCTATTCTATAGAGGATTTGGCACAGCTTATATTTGACCTTAAAAATGCCAACAGGAGAGCAAGGATATCAGTAAAGCTGGTATCTGAGGCAGGAGTAGGAACAATTGCTTCCGGCGTTGCCAAGGCAGGAGCCCAGGTAATCCTTGTATCCGGGTATGACGGTGGTACAGGAGCTGCCCCTCAAAGTTCAATACACAATGCGGGTCTTCCCTGGGAGCTTGGCGTAGCTGAGGCACACAGATCCCTTATTGAGAGCGGACTCAGAGACCATGTCATTCTTGAAACAGATGGTAAGCTCATGAGTGGAAGAGACGTAGCTATAGCGTGCCTTCTGGGAGCAGAGGAATTTGGTTTTGCAACAGCGCCCCTTGTAACCATGGGATGCATGATGATGAGAGTATGTAATCAGGATACCTGTCCTTTTGGAATTGCAACCCAGAACGAGGAGCTAAGAAAACGTTTTAAGGGTAAGCCTGAATATGTAATGAATTTCATGATGTTTATAGCTGAAGAACTCAGAGAGATCATGGCAA
>JAFSTR010000201.1 GCA_017445665.1 Butyrivibrio sp.
AAGGTAAGAGTAGATAAGGTCTACGAGGACTCTACAGTTGCAAGGATCCTTGACCTGGTTGAGAATGCCAGCAACAAGAAGTCCAGGATGGAGAACTTCATCACAAGGTTTGCAAGATACTACACACCGGTTGTTACGATCGGAGCTGTCTTACTTGCAGTGATCCCGCCAATCATTGGACAGATTCCTTTATCAGACAGTATCAGAAGAGCATGTATTTTCCTTATAGTTTCATGCCCGTGTGCTCTTGTTATTTCGGTTCCTCTCGGATTCTTCGGTGGAATCGGAGCAGCCTCCAAAAAGGGTGTCCTTGTCAAGGGTTCCAACTTCCTTGAGGCAGTATCCGGTGTTGATACGGTTGTATTTGATAAAACAGGAACCATTACAAAAGGTGAGTTTAAGGTATCGGAGATTGTTCCTGCCACTCAGAGTGACATTACAGAGGATCAGCTTCTTTCCCTTGCAGCCTACGGTGAGATGTATTCCAACCACCCCATTGCAAGATCGATTCTTTCCTGCTACATGGACAGGAATGGCGGACAGAAGCCCGATGCTTCCCATATAGATGAGTCTCAGACCAAAGAGATAGCCGGAAACGGTATCAGGACCATGCTTGAGGGCAAAGAGCTTTTGGTTGGTAATGATAAGCTCATCGACGTTCCGGCATCAATAGGTCTTTTGGATGAGGCCGCAGGCACAGTTGTATATGTAGCCTATGACGGAGCTTATGCAGGAAGTATAGTGATCTCCGATTCTATCAAGAGCGGGGTAAAAGAGGGAATTGCAGCCCTGTACGAGATCGGAGTAAAGAGAGCCGTCATGCTGACAGGCGATAACGAAGCTATTGCAAGGCATGTGGCTGATCAGGTTGGAATAAATGACGTCAAGGCAGGACTTCTTCCTGCTGACAAGGTCAGTGCAGTTGAAAAAATGCTCTCAAAAGGCGATAATGGTAACAGGCTTGCGTTTGTGGGCGATGGTATCAACGATGCTCCCGTGCTTATGAGAGCGGATGTCGGAATAGCCATGGGATCCATGGGATCGGATGCCGCCATCGAGGCAGCAGATATTGTTATCATGGACGATGATATCAGCAAGATTTCAGCTGTAATGAAGATCGCGCGCAAGACCATAAGGATTGTAAAAGAGAACATAGTCTTTGCGCTTGCGGTTAAGCTCATCATCCTGGTTCTGGGAGCACTTGGTCTTACAACAATGTGGCTTGCAGTATTCGGAGATGTAGGAGTTGCAGTAATAGCAATACTTAACTCTATGAGGGCGCTCAAGACCGACTGAGAGTTCTCTTTGGAGGAGAATAAAAAATGCCAAGAGCAGAACTTTACGTTGGAGAGCTTTTGATGAAGATGGTCGCCAGACAGACCGGCGAGATAAGCAAGGTGGATTTCAATCCGCAAAAGCCCGCTTTTTCAAGCTTTTCCTTCCCTGATGAACAGTTTCTGGAGAGGTCATCTCCGGAATCTCAGGGCGTAAGCTCTGCTTTTTTTACTGAGCTGATAAGAGACCTTCAGGCGGACAGAGAGTGCAGGATGCACAAGTTCATGGCGCTCCGCCACGGTAAGGTCATTGCCGAGTGCGCCTTTGAGCCCTTTGATATGGATATGTGGCATGTTACCTATTCCATGTGCAAGAGCATCACTGGCATGGCTATAGGCATTCTTATGGGGGAGGGAAAACTCACTCTTGATGACAGGCTGAGCGATATCTTCAGCCCCAGGCTCGGACCTTTAAGTATCTTCAGAAAGACCATGACGGTCAGGAATCTCCTCAACATGACCAGCGGAGTAGACTTTAACGAGATTGGAGCCATCAGTGGCAACGACTGGCGCAAGGGCTTTCTGGATGCTTCGTTTAAATTTGATCCTGGAACGAAATTTGAATACAACAGCATGAATACCTACATGCTCTCGGCAATTGTTACTGAGATCACAGGTCAGTCTCTCTTTGATTTCTGCAAGGAGAGGATATTTGATCCGATGGGTATCAAGAGAGTATTTTGGGAGAGCTGTCCCCAGAGCATAACCAAGGGCGGATGGGGAGCCTTCATGCGTATTGAGGATATGGCCAAGCTTGGCCAGTTATATCTGCAGGGCGGAGTCTGGAACGGAGTGCAGATCGTACCTGAGGAATGGGTAAAAGAGTCTACTCAAAAGCAGATAGAAACCGGACGAGAGGATAATCCCTACTATGGCTATCAGCTCTGGATAAATGATGACAGGCCCGGATGTTTTGCTTACAACGGCATGATGGGACAGAATGTCTTTGTATATCCCGATCTTGATATGGTGGTGGTGACCAATGCCGGAAACAGCGACGTCTTCCAGACCAGCAGCATGGCTATCAAGATCCGTGACAGGATGAAGAATACCATTGAGGTTTCGGATACACCTCTGCCTGAGAATTTCATGGCTCTTACTGAACTCAAGGCGATCTGCAAGTCTGTAAGCGGCAGAACGGCAGATTTTCCGGTTATCAGTGCCGGTGGCTGGAAGAACAGGACCGTCAGGATGACCACAGGCTCCACCAGGAACAGGAGCATAAGCTTTGCGGGAAAAAGAACTGACTTCAAGGCAGCAGTCAGTTCCTACAACATCAGGAATGAAAACCAGCTGATACTCAGGTGGCTAAAAAAGCTTGATGGCAAGATTTACGACCTGGAGACCACCGGTGTAGGCTTTATGCCGATGATGATGCAGATCGTCCACAACAACTTTACTGACGGCATGAAGAAGATAGGCTTCAGGCTTGCTGAGAATGATGCCTTCTACATCGATATATATGAGGGAGAGGCAATCTTTAAGCTCCGCTGCGGATTCGGAGGCAAAAGATATATCAGCAATATCAACATGCACAGCGAGAACTATAAGGTATCGCTGGATTCAGTGGTCAACAGGGATGAGTACAACAGACTCACCATAAGGAACGAGATCCACTTTCTGGAGGAGGCAAGCTACAGGTCGCTCAATATCTATTTTGAGGACGATGCGGTAGACAGAGTGGACAGAAAATCGACCTTCATTCATCCGGCAATTCCCGGAAGGATTGAGATAAGAATGAATGAAACTCCCGGAACCGATATGCTCCGCGACACCCTTAAGAACTTCTCGATTGAGGGTACAGGCTGGGAGAGTGCCATCATTTCAAGGTTTGTTAAGGGCGGTATGAAAGAAGCGATTGCACATGCTATAAACAACACGGTTCAGCCTGTTCTTTACGGAAGGCTGGAGAATCCGGAGTTTCCGTCATATCTGAAGGCTATGAGTGAAGAGACTGCAGAAACTGATACACTTCTTGAAGATGAAGGTGCAGATGTTATATCATTAGATGAAACCAACAGAAAGGGGTAATAATTATGGCAAATGCTGTATATGAAAAACTATTAAAATGCAAAGAGGCAGTAAGAAAGGTAACTGATTTTGAACCGGATGTAGCTCTGGTTTTAGGATCAGGCCTTGGCGGATTTGCTGAAAATATCAAGATTGAAACTGAGATCTCTTACAGTGATATTCCGGGATTTCCTGTTTCAACAGTTCCGGGACATGCAGGAAAGTTCATTTTCGGATATCTCGGAGACAAGAAGATCGTCTGCATGAAAGGAAGGATCCATTTTTACGAGGGATACAACATCAGTGATGTTGTGCTCCCTGCAAGACTTATGAAGATGCTGGGTGCTAAGATCCTGTTCCTTACAAATGCAGCAGGCGGACTTGGAGAAGGTTTTGGCGCAGGAGACCTTATGCTCATCACCGATCATATCTCGATTTTTGCACCAAACCCTCTTATCGGACCAAATCTTGACGAGCTCGGACCAAGATTCCCCGACATGTCAAACGTCTATAAAAAGGACCTTCAGGATGTGATAAGAGCTGTTGCCAAGGAAAACGGCATTGACCTCAAGGAAGGTGTTTACTGCCAGTGCACAGGCCCTTCATTTGAGTCTCCTGCTGAGATCAAAATGCTTGCCAAACTTGGTGTTTCAGCAGTTGGTATGAGCACAGTCAATGAGGCAATCGCAGCAAACCACATGGGCATGCGCATCTGTGGTGTCTCCTGCATCTCTAACCTGGCAGCTGGTATTTCCGGAGAACCTCTTTCACATGAGGAAGTCCAGGAAGCTGCGGATAAGGCTGCACCTCTTTTCACCAAGCTCGTTTCTGAGTCAATAAAGAGGTTTGAAGTATGAGAACTAGATTCTACAACGCAAGAATTCTGACAATGGAGCCGGGAAAAGACATCTTCACGGGAGAAGTCTGGGTTAACGGCGATACTATACAGTTTGTGGGAACTGAGAAAGAGGCTCTTTCATACTGCGATGAGCACAAAGAGTCCGTACTTATCTGGGACAGGGAGATCGACTGCAAAGGCAATCTTCTTATGCCCGGATTTAAAAATGCCCACACCCATTCAGCGATGACCCTTATGAGGTCTAAGGCAGATGATCTTCCTCTTTCTGACTGGCTTAATACTCAGATATTCCCTATCGAAGCCAAGATGACAGCAGAGGATATTTATCACCTGTCCAAGATTGCCATCATGGAGTATCTCACCAGCGGAATAACAGCTGTTTTTGAGATGTATCTGACACCCTATTCAGTGGCAGATGCCTTCAGGGACTGCGGAATGCGCTGCGTTCAGACCAGCTGTGTCAATAACTTCAGCCAGTCTGTGGAGATGCTGGAGGGATATTACAACGACTTAAACGGAAGAGATGAATACAACTCTTTCATACTTGGACTCCACGCTGAGTATACCTGTTCAAAGGAGATCCTGGAAAAGACATCTGACCTTGTTCACAAGTACAAGGCACCTTTCTGGGCACATATCCAGGAAACCGAATCAGAGACAAAGGAGTGCATAGAGCGATATGGCATGACTCCTATCGAGCTGTTTGATTCCCTGGGACTGTTTGACTACGGCGGAGGCGGATACCATCTTGTATGGACCAATGATAAGGACATGGAGATCATGAAAAAGAGAGGCCTTTATGCGGTGACCAACCCCGGTTCAAACACGAAACTGGCCAGCGGAATTGCTCCAATTTCCAAGTATCTTGAAAAGGGTATTCCTGTGGCTATAGGAACCGATGGCCCTGCCAGCAACAATTGCCTTGATATGTTCAGGGAGATGTTCCTGACAACAGGACTTGCCAAGTTAAGGGATATGGATGCATCCAGTGTTGACGCAGCAGAAGTCCTTAAGATGGCTACTGTTAACGGCGCCCATGCCATGGACCTTAAAGACTCAGACTACCTTGCAGAGGGCAAGAAGGCCGACATCATCATGCTTGATCTGTATCAGCCCAATATGCAGCCAATTAACAACATTGTTAAAAACATCGTTTACAGCGGAAGCAAATCAAACGTTATGCTTACAATGATCGGTGGCATTATCCGCTATGAAGGTGGCAGATTCAACATCGGGGCAGAACCTTCTGAGATCTATGCCAAGGCGGAGGAAATCGGAAAGAGGTTATACAGCTGATATGGAAGGATACATGATAATATTCCTGGTTGTCTGCTTTATAGTCATTGCTTTTGTGCTGGGCTTGAGGGACAAGCTCAATGCCAGGAAATACCTTAATGCCAAGCTTATAAAGAATTATGGAAATCCTCCGGCGAGGGAATACAAGGCAGATGATCTTGATCACGTCACAGGATATTTTAAGAATCATCCGGAAGAGGCGCAGATTGACGACATCACCTGGAATGATCTCGGAATGGACGGTGTTTATAAGAGACTAAACTACTGTCTTTCCGCTGCCGGAGAGGAGTATCTTTACTATCTCTTAAGATCACCGAGACAGACGGATGACTTTAAGTCATTTGAAGATCAGGTGAGCTTCCTTAAGGAGAATGATGAGGACAGAAGAAAGATACAGACTGTCTTCTGGGAGATTGGCAATAACAGCAGATACTCGATATATGACTATATAGACTATCTGGAAAACATATCAAGTGTCAACAACACCATGCACTTCGTTATGCTTGTTCTGATACTGGCAGCAATAGGCTTTTGTTTTGTGAACTTTGCGCTGGGATTTATAGCACTTGCTATTCTGATGCTGGTACAGATTGTATCTTATTTTAGAATAAAGAGTGATATTACTCCTTACCTTGTAACCTATGGATATGTCATGAGAGTGATAAAATCCATCGATAAGTTTTCGGGGATCAGGGCGGAGGTTTTCTCTGACGATATCAGACAGCTCACCGGTATCTCGAAAGAGTTTTCTTCCTTTAAGGCAGGTTCATCCATTCTGCTGACATCGACTCAGACTAATTCAAGCGGCAACCCGATAGATCTTTTAATGGATTATCTGCGTATGGTGACCCATGTAGATCTTATCAAGTTCAACCAGATGTACAAACAGCTCATGTCAAAGAGGGACAGGCTTGACAAGATCCTGGAGATCACAGGAAGGATAGAAGCTGAAGTCTCCGTTGCATGCTTTAGGGCTTCCTTTGAAAACGGTTATACTATCCCTGAATTTACAGGTGATTCCTATGTGGGAAAAGAGCTTTATCATCCTCTTATCGAAGGGGCTGTTAAGAACACTGTAGAGGCAGACAGGGGAGTTCTTTTAACCGGATCAAATGCATCCGGCAAGTCCACATTCCTTAAGACCTGTGCCATAAACACCATTCTTGCCCAGTCAATCCATACAGTACTTGGTACTGAATACAGAGCTCCCTTTTACAGGATATATTCATCCATGGCACTTAAGGATGATATTTCCTTGGGAGAGAGTTACTACATCGTAGAGATCAAGTCCATCAAGAGGATAGTTGATGAATCCATGACTGCAGGCAATAAGGTTTTGTGCTTTGTAGATGAGGTCCTTCGCGGAACCAATACTGTTGAGAGGATCGCAGCATCCACTCAGATTTTAAAGAGCCTTATGGCAAACGGAGTGCAGTGTTTTGCTGCAACGCATGATATAGAGCTCACATCTCTTTTGAAAGATGCATACGAGATGTATCATTTTGAGGGTGATGTAACGGATAACGATGTAAAATTCGACTATAAGCTCAAGGATGGACCGGCTACCACCAGAAACGCCATCATGCTACTTAAAGTGCTGGGCTACGATGAAAACATCGTAGAGAATGCACAGAAGATGGCTGATGGATTCTTGCAGACAGGTAACTGGGTGCAGAGCACTTATTGAGGTATTTTCGAAATTAGTGCGAGCCCTGGGTGAACACTTGACGAGGTATTTTCGAGTCTAGTGAGAATCCCTGGCTGTGACTACTTAACGAGGTATTCTCGAGTTTAGTAGGAGCGTGTTCTGGCGAGCGAAGCGAGAGCAGAACTTCCTTAGAGAGGAGATTTTACATGCAGGTAAGCATATATTCTGACGGATCCGCCCGGGGAAACCCGGACGGACCCGGAGGTTACGGCGTAGTAATGCGCTATATCGACCCTAAGGGCGAAGTACATGAAAAAGAGATAAGTGCCGGGTATGACAAGACCACCAATAACCGCATGGAACTGCTTGGGGCAATTGTCGGACTGGAGAGCCTCAACAGACCCTGCGAGGTTGAGATGTACTCGGACTCAAAATATGTCATCAGCGGCTTTAATGAAGGGTGGCTTAAGAGCTGGGTCAAAAACGGATGGAAGACAGCCGGCAAAAAGCCTGTCAAGAATGTGGAGCTGTGGCAGAGACTTTTAAAGGCGGTTGAACCGCATAAGGTCAGATGGAACTGGGTAAAGGGCCACAATGGGCATCCTGAGAACGAAAGGTGCGACGAACTGGCCACCACAGCAGCTGATCAGGATCCTAAGTTTCTTTTGCATGATGACGGAGGAGCACTCTATTAACTTTATATAAAAACATGCTTTGTGTTATTTCGTAAACTACATCAAAGGTGATATACTATAAAAGGACACTTTTCACTAGGTGTGCAGTATTATCCGCATACCGTTTTGCATAAGGATCGGGGGCAATATGAGCGACAAAAAGAGACTTGTGACACGAAGTGATTTTGATGGTTTGGTTTGTGCAATGATCTTAAGAGAGTGCGATCTGATAGAAGATATCAAGTTTGTGCACCCCAAGGATGTTCAGGACGGCAAGATTGAGCTTTCGGGCAACGACATCACCACCAATCTGCCTTATGATTCAAGAGTTTTTATGTGCTTTGACCACCATGAGTCTGAGCTGACAAGAAATGCTTCAATGAAGGACAACACCAACTGGTTCATTGAGGGACAGGCCAAGTCAGCTGCCAGGGTAGTTTATAACTATTACAAAAAAGCAGGTTATGCGCTTGAGAGGATATCCGATGAGATCATGACTGCGGTTGATAAAGGCGATTCTGCCGACTTTACAGAGGATGAGATCCTTCACCCTACCGACTGGGTGCTTATGAACTTCCTTATGGATGCAAGAACCGGTCTTGGAAGATTCCATGATTTCAGGATATCCAACTATGACCTTATGATGGAGCTCATCAGCTACTGCATAGATCATGATATCAAGGACGTTTTACAGCTCCCTGATGTAAAAGAGAGAGTTGACCTCTACAATGAACAGGCTGAGCTCTTTAAAAAGCAGCTTAAAGAGATTTCCCATATGGAAGGAAAGGTTGTGGTTGTTGATCAGAAGAAGGCCGGCGATGTTATCTATGCCGGAAACCGCTTTATGATCTATGCGCTGTATCCTGAGGCAGAAATTTCGGTTCATGTAGCATGGGGCTTTAAAAAACAGAACACAGCTGTTATGATAGGTAAGTCTATTATAAATAAGGCATCGAATTTCAATATCGGAGATCTTTGCCTTGAATACGGCGGAGGCGGACATGCAAATGCCGGAACCTGCCAGATAGACAACGATAAGATAGATGAAGTTTTACCGGAGATAATCAAGAAAATTAACACATGAGTAACGAGAATAAAAAAGCTTTGATAGCTATGAGTGGCGGCGTGGATTCTTCCGTAGCCGCTGCTCTTATGTTAAAAAAAGGATTTGAGTGCATGGGATGTACCATGCGCCTTTATGAGAACGATATGATCGGCGAGGATCTTTTTGGAACCTGCTGTTCTCTTAAGGATACCCAGGATGCCAGGGCTGTCTGCGAGAAGCTTGGTATTGAGTATAACATTTACCACTATGAGGCAGAGTTTACCAGGAATGTCATCGAGCCTTTTGTGTGCAGTTATGAGAGAGGAGAGACTCCAAATCCCTGCATCAGGTGCAACAAGTACCTTAAGTTTGACATTCTCTATGAGAAGGCCAGGGCTCTTGGCTATGACAACATCGTGACCGGCCATTACGCAAGAATTCGTGAGAAAGACGGGCACTTTTATCTGCTCAAGGCCGCAGATCAGAAGAAGGATCAGAGCTACGTCTTATACGATCTTACCGAGGATCAGCTTGCCCATACCTATTTCCCGCTGGGGGATATGACCAAGGATGAAACCAGAGAGATAGCTGCAGAATATGGCTTTGTAAACAAGGATAAAAAGGATTCTCAGGATATCTGCTTTGTTCCCGACGGCGATTATGCTTCCATGATAAAGAGATACCGTAAGAAGGATTACCCCAAGGGAGACTTTGTAGACCTTCAGGGCAATGTACTGGGGACCCATGAGGGCATAATCAATTACACCATCGGACAGAGAAGGGGACTGGGAATCCCAGCGGACAGAAGGCTTTACGTGAAAAGGCTTGATACTGTCAATAACCGCGTTATTCTTGCGGATGACGAGGATCTGTTTGACAGAGAGGTGCAGGTAAGAGAGTTTAACTGGATAACAGGAGAGGCGCCAAAAGAGCCCTTCAGATGTCTGGCCAAGATCCGCTACAGACATAAAGAGCAACCGGCCACTGTCACTGTTTCAGATGATGGAATGGCAAAGATCATATTTGATGAGCCGCAGCGCGCCATAACACCGGGACAGAGTGCTGTGTTGTACGATGGGGAGATTGTCCTTGGCGGCGGTATCATCTGTTAATTTTAAGCTTTGAGGAGAGATTATGAAAAAGGATAATATTGTTCTGATCGGTATGCCCACATCGGGCAAGAGTACCATGGGAGTAATCATGGCCAAGATCCTTGGCTACAAGTTTCTGGATGCGGATATCGTGATCCAGGAAAAGGAAGGGAAAAAGCTCTCTGAGATCATTGAGTCAGAGGGAATAGACGGATTTATCGATATCGAGAACAGGATAAATTCCGGGATTGAAACCGAGAAAACCGTGATTGCAACCGGTGGAAGCGTGGTTTACGGAAAAGAAGCAATGGACCACTACAAGAACATCGGAAAGGTTGTATATCTCAAGGTTGATATGGATACTCTCACAAAGCGTCTTCACAATGCTAAGCAGAGAGGGGTTGTAATGAGAAAAGGTCAGTCCCTTGTTTCCCTCTACAATGAGCGAAGCACACTGTATGAGAAGTATGCCGATATCACCATTGAGGAAAAAGACCATACAATGGAAGAGGTGATCGATATCACCCTAGAAGCTCTAAGAGCTCTTCCTTTGTAAGGCTTGGAGCACTAAGAGAACCTGTATTAAGGAGCTGGTCCGCCAGCTCTTTTTTCTTGTTCTGAAGTTCAATTATCTTTTCTTCGATAGTATCCTTCATAATGAGCCTGTATACGGTCACAACGTTCTTCTGACCAATCCTGTGGGCTCTGTCCGTGGCCTGATTCTCTACTGCCACATTCCACCAGTGATCATAGTGGATCACAATATCGGCAGCGGTAAGATTAAGCCCTGTGCCGCCGGCCTTGAGGGAAATGCAGAAGACTGAGGTATCATCCTCCTGGAATGCGTCAACCATCCTGATCCTGTCTTCCTTATTTGTGGAACCAGTAAGAAGATAGTGGGATATGCCCTCTTTTTTTAACAGAGCGGTAAGTCTCTCCAGCATTGATGTAAACTGGGAGAAGAGCAGTACCTTATGTCCGCTTTCGGCTGCGCTTTTGATCATTTCCACGCAGAGATCTGCTTTGGCAGATCCGCCGTCATAGCCTGAATAGATAAGTCCCGGATCACAGCACAGCTGCCTTAGTCTTGTGAGCTCAGAGAGGATCATTATCCTGTCGCTCTTTATCTCAGCTTCGCTCTTGGTGGAAACAAGCATTTTTATCTGCTGCAGATGAGCCTTATATAGCTCAGACTGGCCTTTCGTCATCTGTGTCACGATGTTTTCCTCAAGCTTGTCGGGGAGGTCCGTGAGCACATCTTTTTTTAGGCGCCTGAGGACAAATGGCGCGATCATCTTTTTAAGGCGCAGCATTGCTCCTTCATCCCCATAAGCGATGGCGGGGATTTCAAGATTTTCTTTAAATCCCTTATAACTGAAAAGATATCCGGGCATACAGAAGTCAAAGATGCTCCACAACTCACTGAGCCTGTTCTCAATCGGGGTTCCGGTGAGAGCTACTTTGAAGGATGCACTGATCGATTTGACAGCCTTTGCAACCTGGGTTGTCTGGTTTTTGATAAACTGGGCCTCGTCAATGATCATGCAGTCAAAGGACAGGTATTTATAAAGCTCAATGTCCCTTCGGAGCAGATCATAGGAAGTGATGATAACATCTGTTTCTTCTTCTTTGATCTCAGATGTTATCCTTACCCTGTCGGGTTTTATTCCCACAGCCAGTTCGCATTTTAAGGCAGGGGTGAATTTCTTTATTTCATGCTGCCAGTTGTAGACAAGGGATGCCGGACAGACAATAAGAGAGCAGCCACTTCCTTCTTCCTTGAGAGAAAGGAGCATCGCAAGTACCTGAATGGTCTTTCCGAGGCCCATGTCATCTGCAAGGATTCCTCCGAAGCAGTTTGCTTTTAATGTCCTTAGCCATCTGTATCCCTTTTTCTGGTAGTCTCTAAGGACCCCTTCGAGGCTCTCCGGGATATCATAGTTTGCGCTTTCCGGATCGATAAAGGAGTTTATCAGGTTCTTAAAATCACGCCCCCGTGACAGTTTCGTATATTCGTATTCTGCAGATCTCTCGGACAGTTCATTTAGGAAAAGAGCTCTGTACATAGGGACAGAAGCGTGGCCCTCAAGAATGTCTTTTGACGAAAGACCAAGTCCGTCCTTCAGAGAATACATAAGCTCCATGTCTTCGCTGGCGAGCTTTAATATATCGCCGCTTTTAAGACGGTAATATTTTCTCTTTCTGTCATATCTGTTGAGGATATCATCAAGCTCTTTTGCCGTAAGATCTTCAGGCACAAGGGTCAGTTCCAGCAGATTGGAGACAACGGACACACCAAGGCTGATCCTGGGAGCTTTCCTGATATGGATGGATTTTATGGCATCTGAGAGGTACACGTCACCGAGCCTGTCGAGCTCAGCAAGATCATTGGAGATGAAGTTATAGATATTATCCTCTTCTCCGGGCTTTGGATTTAATACCAGGAGATTTTTATTCTCATCTATTGAGTCGAAATATCTGCCGACAGCCTTGATCATCTGACTCTCCTGAACGAGGTTTCGTCTGATGCTATCGCTGGTTTTATCGATGTTTTCAAAGACATTGATAAGGACTTCGTCGGGATCGTTTTCTCTGTAGAGAGCTTTGAGCTCACAGGTTATCGTATTTTCCTGCGGCATATCAATGTAGAGCTTGAACCTGGCTGTATCCGGAGCGTATTTTGACGGTGTAAAGCCGCCGTAGCTGACATTGAAATATTCTTCGATAACAGGGAAAAGACCTGTGGAGAACAGCGTCAGATCCTTGTTTGATACAAAGAGTTCGTTCTCGGTTCTTCTTGCGGACAGGAACTTAAGGAACGGCAGTACAGGCTCTACGACTTCGCTTTCCACCACGTGGAGCTTGTGCCTTCTCTCGAAATAGATATTGGAGTGGCCTTCAAACATGGTAAATCTGCTGGCTTCGAAGGTTATTCCACTTTTGTCTGTCTCGATATTAAGGTCTATCGGAGGAAAGACGTGGACAATCTCCAAAAGTCTTTCATCGCTGTATCTTGCCCTGAAGTCAGAGTTCAGGAAATAGACCTGATCCAGTATCGCAAAAAACTCATCGATCTCATGCCCGAAGAGCTCAATCTGCTTCCCGCGTCCTTTTGCGTAGGTGTATGAGATTGCGGAAGATGAAGTTGTGGGCAGGAGATTGTCTTTTAGCTGTCTCTCCCTGAAGTAGGAGATAAGAAAACGGATGATCTTTCTGGAGCTTTCAGTAAAGGCGGAGAGGTCATGGGTGAATTCCAGATGTTTTCCATAACTTATGGTATCTCCGCTGTGGATAGCGCCCAGCATGGCCAGGATATCCTTTAAAACATACTTGTAGCCCGTGTCACCTGAGATGATATTGAAGCTAAGATCAAGCTTGTCCTTGGTCAGGACAACATGGGGCTCCAGCTCCACAAAGGATCCCTTTTTATACAGCAGGGGAGACCTGATCTCCGGTGCATAGGCTTTCAGGAGGTTCTTGGTCTCGAAGGAGGTGTAACTGAAGCTTTTTTTTGCATCGGAAACAAACCGTCTTCCTGAGCCGGATATAAAGCTGCTTCTTAAGTTGTTGTCGTTGTTATTCTGCATCATTTAAGTAATTGTCCAGTGTGTTAAGTACATCTGTAAAATACTGAACGCGTGTTGTTTCATCGGAGTTGAATATCTCGTGTCTTGAGGCTTCGTAATCATGGAAAACTGCGCCGGGGCAGTTCGTTTTAAAGGCTTCATATCCTGCGGGATCGATAAGGTGGTCCCTTCCTGCGGTCATTACCGTGATGGGGATGCTTAAAACTCCTGCATTCTGGACAGCCTTTCTTGAGGCTTTCATGCTGGCAACCGCCCAGCCAAAGGATGCTCCGCAGGTCTGATAGTGAACATCTGCCTTTCTTTGGGACAGCTGATATTCAAACCTTGGCGCTGATACGGCGCTGCTGTTTGTTACCGTAACACCCGGATCAAAGTGTTTCTGGTTAGGGGCAAGTTTTTTCAGCTTCCCTGTCAGGAATGCATAAACACCGATAAGACTTACCACTACAGGGGGATAGTCCGCTCCTTTCATTTTCATCATCGGAGAGCTGAGGACTGCGCCCTTAATGACACCCGGATGCTCCTCCAGATAGAGCGTACCGATGCATCCGCCCATGGAGTGAGCGATCATCATAATGGGGAGGTCTGTAGATTGCGGCTTTACCACAGTTTCTATGAAATGATCAAGATCTTTTACATAGGTTTCATAACTGTTGATATATATGACGTCCGGCTCAGGGCATTTGCCCTCTGAATAGCCGTGTCCGCGCTGCTCCATGAAAAATACCCTGTATCCTGCCAGGTACAGATACCATATGTATTCTCTGTATTTGCCGATAAATTCGGCCATTCCGTGGACTATTACAATGTTTGCCCTGGGAGATTCCGGAGAAAAGATATAATAGCGCAGCCTTGTGCCATCGAAGCTTTCAAGGAATCCCTCTTTTGCATTTTCCTCAAACCAGGATTTATTCTCATTTTCCATTGCGGAGAGAAAATCATCCTCTCCGAGAAATCTTATGTCTGTCATTTGCTTGTGCCCTTTGTAAATGTATTTGCCGGGTTCCAGAGCCTGTCATAGGGAACGCCTGTTACTTTTTCGCAGATCTGTTTTTCTTCATTGCTCGTAGGGGTATCATTTTCACCCTTGCGCCTTGCAATCTCGGTCTGTACGATGGCAAACTCTTTTCCCGTAAGAGGGAAGATATAGCCAACGATGATGAGAAGTGCCATGAGGATGACCGGAACAAATACAAAGATATATACAATGCCTCGCTGGGTTTCAAGGCTCTGTCTTATCTTGTTGTTGGCCAGATATGAGTCATAGCCTACTGCCGAGAGAAGTATACCTATAAGGGCATTGGACATACCGGCTGATATTTTTCTTGCAAAGGTCGCCATTCCTGAGACGATACCGGGCCTTCTTATTGAGGTTATCAGCTCGTCTACATCCGCCATGTCAGCCATTATGGAGAAGATGCTGGTCAGGGTCGCTGCGTTGCCAAGTCCGATGATGGCTGTAAGAACGAGGATCGGCACAAGAGAAGCGCCTTCCTTTGAAACAAATAAAAGACCAAGTGTTGCGAAAAGCCTCATGGGCGCTCCGATAAGGATGGTGGTCCTCTTTGAAGTCCTGTTCATCACAGGCCCCCAGATCAGCATTCCGATGAGCTGGGAAGCAAGAAGTGTAGCCATAAGGGCGATAAAGCAGCCGTTATTATAACCGTTTAAAACATCATCTGCGTAGATGAGTGCCATTCCGGAGACGATATCCATACCGCACTGTCCGAAGAGATAGATCCCAATGAAAAGCCTGAAGGATCTGCTCTTAAATACGCTGACTGCCTGAGGAAAGCTCTCAATAAGACTTGCCTTTACCGGAGGCTTCGGATGCTCCCAGGTTCCGGCGAAGGTAACCATTGATGTTATAAAGAAAAGAACACCGAAGAGCAGCGCACAGTACAGATATAATACAGGATTGGTGTTGTCGGTTATGATGAAGGTCGGCACAAGTCCGCAGACAGCAGAACCTATTGTTGACCATATCATTCGTACGTTGGAGAATTTTGCTCGAGTGGTATAATCATCGATCATATCGGGGAGAAGCCCGTTGTAGGGAACGGATATGATGGTGAAGCCTGTTGAAAAGAGGCAGTACATGAACAGATAGAACGCGTACATGGCACCGGTCGATCTTGTGGGGATGGTGATCCACATCACAACAAAAGTAAGAGCCGATATGATACCGCCCACAAGGATGTAGAATCGCTTCGGACCGAATCTTGACACTGTTCTGTCGGTGATATTTCCCATTATAGGGTCTGTTATGGCATCCCAGATCTTGCCTACAAGAGGGATGGTTCCTGCAAGTGCTGCTGGCATACCAAGTGCTTTTATAAGAAATGCCGTGAAGAAAGTGTTGATGATGACAAATGCGCCACCGCTGTAGAATTCAGCCATTCCATAGAGATTCCGGCTGAGAAGAGAATAGTTTTCCTTTTTACCCATAATAAGCCCCCTTAAAAATAATACATTTTATCCTTATATTTTATCACAAATTTATTATTAAATCTTCTTTACAGCGCTTCTGCGTTGGGGTAGAATAATAACGCACGCTACTAAATTAGATAGTCTGAAATTCATAAGTAGCGGTCTTACGTGGGAGGAAATTATGTCTAGAAAAGCTACCATTACGCAAAAAGAAATAGTTAATGCTGCGTTTAAAATAACCAAGAAGGAAGGTTTTGAAGCTATTACTTCGAGAAAGCTTGCAGCAGCTGCAGGTTGTTCCACACAGCCTATTTTCAGAGTCTATGAGACTATGGACGAGCTGAGAAAGGATGTATATGCCAAGACAGCTGAGTATTATTCTGAGTACTATGCTGAGTTCAGGAAGACCCATGAGGTTCCTTTTGTTGATCTCGGGCTTGCATATATCGGATTTGCCCAGAAGTATCCTCATCTTTTCAAGCTTCTTTTCATTTCCGGACAGGGATCTGACGGCAAGAGCATGTACGATCTTGTAAACGGAGCGGATGAGAACGTGGTAAAAGAGATCAACAAGGCTGTGGCAGCAGGCGCACAGAATGCACAGCAGCTCTTTATGCAGATGTGGATATTCATTCACGGTGCAGGATGTATGGCTGTTACGGGAGATTACGACCTTGACGAGGCAACCAGTGTAAACATGCTCGAGTCAGTATACAGGTCATTTGCGCAGTAAAAGAGCTTTAGGTTTTCAGAGGGGTTATGAAGTTCGAAGCAGACGTAGATGTTATTACCAGAATAAATGAATGCTATTCCAGAATGAGCAAGGGCAAAAAGAACATTGCCGGCTACATCTGCGATCACTATGAGCAGGCAGTATTTATGACAGCAGCCGAGCTTGGCAAGATCGTGGGGATGAGCGAGTCCACTGTCGTGAGATTTGCCATGAGCCTGGGATATGAAGGATATCCGGAGTTTCAGAAGGCTCTTGCTGCCTGGGTTGGAGATAAGTTTGGATCCGTGGAGAAGGTCGGAAGGAGATTCGGTCGCAGCAGTGAAGGCGAGATCCTTAAGACCATTCTTCAATCTGATATTTCAAATATTCAGCATACCATTAACAATATCGATGTGGCGGCCTTCAAGACTGCGGTCGATATCATACTCAAGGCCAAGACGGTCTATATAGTGGGCCTCAGGAGCTGCGAGCCTCTTGCTGATTTCCTTCACTTTTATCTGAATATGATCAGAGGCAACAATGTTCTTATCAGGACCACCAGCGTCAGTGAGATGTTTGAGCAGATGATAAGGATAGGAGACAGGGACTGTATCATAGGTATCAGCTTCCCCAGATACTCCATGAGAACACTTAAGTGCATGGAGTTTGCCAACGACAGAAATGCCAAGGTTATTACCATTACGGATTCGGTCCACTCACCTATGAATCTGTATTCGTCCTGTAATATCCTGGCTAAGAGTGAGATGGCTTCAATTGTTGATTCACTTGTTGCACCCCTTAGTGTTATCAATGCGTTGGTCGTAGCACTTTGTATGAGACGTCCCAACGAGGTTCAGGCTGATCTTAAGATGCTTGAGGAGACCTGGAACAATTATCAGGTATATCTCAACGATGAAATAGATTTTGCTTCCGACGATCTGGGTATGCATCTGATGAATGCTACCCTTCGTCACAAGGATAAGGAATGATATGAAGAAAATAGCAGTGATCGGCTGCGGAGCAGCCGGTATGATGGCGGCGCTTGCTGCTGCGGAGAGCGGCGGGAGCGTCACTATTTTTGAAAAGAACGAAAAGCCCGGTAAGAAGATCTATATAACCGGGAAAGGGAGATGTAATGTCACCAATGCCTGCGATGTATCTGACTTCTTTGATAATGTCAGAAGAAATCCCAGGTTTTTATACAGTGCGGTATACAGTTATGACAACCACGCTGTGATGGATTTTTTTGAAGAGAACGGATGCCGTCTCAAGGTTGAGAGAGGCGAGAGGGTGTTCCCTGTTTCGGACCATTCCTCGGATATTATCAGGACTCTCTACAATGCGGTCAAGAAGGCCGGCGTCAATGTCAAGTTCGAGGTTGAAGTGTTCTCTGTTGAGGCCAAGCAGGGAACAGTCAAGGCTGTTACCTACAGCAAAAAGGATGAGCCCATAACAAGAGAAGAGTTTGACAGCGTGATTGTATGTACCGGAGGAATGTCTTATCCATCCACCGGTTCTACAGGAGACGGATACAGATTCGCCAGGAATCTCGGGCACACGGTCATTCCCGCAACACCTTCACTGGTTCCCTTTGAAGTTGAGGAAGAGTGGTGCACAGACCTTCAGGGACTGTCCCTTAAAAATGTTGGACTTAAGCTCTTTATGGACAAGGCCAAAGCTGTATACGACGGATTCGGTGAGATGCTCTTTACTCACTTTGGCGTCAGCGGACCACTGGTCCTTACAGCGAGCTGTTATTATGATAAAGACAAAACAGGACGCTTTTTACTGGATCTTAAGCCGGCGCTGGATGAGCAGCAGTTGGATAAACGTATTTTAAGAGACTTTGACGATGCTCCGAACAGACAGTTTAAAAATTCTCTGGGAGGTCTTTTTCCCTCAAAATTAATTCCCGTGATGATAAGACTTTCGGGGATCGATCCGGAAAAGCCTGTAAACAGCATAACCAGGGAGGAGAGGCTTGCCTTCGGTAAGCTTATCAAAAACCTGCCTATGACAATTAAGAAGACAAGGAGCTTTAATGAGGCTATAATTACAAGAGGCGGAGTAAGTGTAAAAGAGGTTGACCCTTCCACCATGCAGTCCAAGCTTGTATCGGGACTGTACTTTGCGGGAGAAGTCCTTGATGTGGATACGGTCACGGGGGGATTCAATCTTCAGGTGGCCTGGTCAACGGGACATCTGGCAGGAATGAGCGCCGCAGAATAAATTTCAGGAGAAGATTTTATGAGCAGAAGCATAGCAATAGATGGACCTGCAGGAGCAGGTAAGAGTACCATAGCCAGGAAAGTGGCCAAAGAACTTGGATTCATATATGTAGATACCGGAGCAATGTACAGAGCGATGGCTCTTTACATGATCAATAACGGAATTGATGCAAGTGAGTCGGAGAAGATAAGCGCAACATGTCAGAGCGCCGACATCACCATCAAATATGAGAATGGCATACAGGTAGTTTACTTAAACGGCGCAAATGTCAATTCCCTTATCAGAACAGAGGCGGTTGGAAACATGGCATCTGCCAGCAGTGTTAACTGTGATGTGAGGAAAAAGCTTGTTGAGCTTCAGCAGAAGCTGGCTCAGACAACAGATGTTGTAATGGATGGAAGAGATATAGGGACCGTGGTTCTTCCCGGGGCGGATCTTAAGGTATACCTGACAGCAAGTTCAAGGGTCAGGGCAGAGAGAAGATACAAGGAACTTACAGAGAAGGGCGTCGATTGTGATCTTGATGCAATTGAGAAGGATATAATCGACAGGGATTATCGTGATATGCACAGGGACATCTCCCCCCTTAAGCAGGCTGAAGATGCAGTGCTCCTTGATTCTTCATATATGACCATCGATGAAGTAAAGGACAGGATCCTGGAGCTTTATCACATTGCAATAGGATGAGGAATATTATGGAAGTTATTGTAGCAGAACATGCAGGTTTCTGCTTTGGAGTTACCAAGGCGGTAGAAACTGTATATCAGCAGATTGAAAAAGAAAAATCGAATATTTATACATACGGACCTATCATCCACAACGAGACGGTTGTGGGGGATCTTGAGAAAAAGGGAGTCAAGGTGATCGAGAGCCCGAGCGAACTTGAGGGCATCGATAACGGTACGATCATCATCCGCTCTCACGGAGTGACCAAGGAGGTCCACAGACAGCTTGAGGAGACCGGGCTTCAGATAATTGATGCCACCTGTCCCTTCGTAAAGAGGATCCACAAGATCGTTGACGAGGAGAGCAGAAAGGGAAAGAGCATCATTGTGGTGGGCAGCAAGAGCCACCCGGAAGTAGAGGGCATTGTAAGCTATGCAACAGGCCCTGTGTACGTTATAGAGTCCCCTGAAGAAGCCCGTGAATTTGACGGAGACAGAAAACTCGAATACACACTGGTGTCTCAGACCACCTATAACAAAAACAAATTTCAAGAAACCATTGAAATCTTTAAAAATGTTGGTTACAATATTAATATTGTGAATACAATATGCAATGCTACTGACGAAAGGCAGTCTGAAGCTGAGGAAATCGCATCCAAAGCTGACGCCATGATAGTCATAGGTGGCGCGCACAGTTCAAATTCAAGGAAACTGTACGAAATTTGTGCCGGTAAGTGTGCAAATACATATTTTATTCAGACTTTAGATGATCTTCATCTGGAGATACCCGAATCAGCAAGGCTGATCGGAATTACCGCCGGGGCTTCAACCCCAAAGAACATTATTGAGGAGGTTCAGAAACATGTCAGAACAAACTTTTGAACAGATGCTTAACGAGTCGTTCAAAACAATTCACACAGGGGAGGTTGTAGAGGGAACTGTTATTGACGTTAAGCCTGACGAGATAATCCTTAACATTGGTTACAAGTCCGACGGTGTTTTAACCAAGAGCGAATACTCAAACGACAACAGTATTGACCTTACAACAGCCGTTAAGGTTGGTGACACAATGGACGTTAAGGTCCTTAAGACCAACGATGCTGACGGCCAGGTTATTCTTTCATACAAGAGACTTGCCCTTGACAGAGGCAATAAGAGAATTGAAGAGGCGTTCAACAACAAGGAAGTTCTTACAGCTAAGGTTGTACAGGTACTTGAGGGCGGACTCACAGTAGTAGTTGATGAAGTAAGGATCTTCATCCCTGCAAGCCTTGTATCAGACAGCTATGAGAAGGATCTTTCCAAGTATCAGGATCAGGAGATCCAGTTCGTTGTAACTGAGTACAATCCTAAGAGAAGAAGATACATTGGTAACAGGAGAATGCTTGTAACAGCTGAGAAGGCAGAAGCTGCCAAGAAGCTCTTCGACACAATCCATGCCGGCGACATTGTTGACGGTGTTGTTAAGAACGTTACAGATTTCGGTGCATTCATCGATCTTGGCGGAGCAGACGGTCTCCTTCATATTTCAGAGATGAGCTGGGGACGTGTAGAGAGCCCTAAGAAGGTATTCAAGATTGGCGATACAGTTAAGGTTCTTGTTAAGTCAATCGACGGAAGCAAGATTGCTCTTTCAAGAAAGTTTGATAATGAAAACCCTTGGAAGGATGCTACTGAGAAGTATGCAGTTGGAAATATCGTAAAGGGTAAGGTTGCCAGAATGACAGATTTTGGTGCATTCGTAGAGCTTGAGCCCGGAATCGATGCTCTCCTTCATGTATCTCAGATCGCTAAGGAGCACATTGAGAAGCCTGCAGATGTCCTTAAGGTAGGTCAGGAAGTTGAGGCTAAGATCGTGGATTTCAACGAGGCAGACAAGAAGATCAGCCTTTCAATCAAGGCGATGTTCGCTCCTGAGAAGGAAGAGGGAGCTCCTGCTGAGGAAGAAGGCGATGTAGTATCAGTTGACATCGACAAGGTTATTGCAGAGCAGAACGAAGAGAACGAATAATTATACTTGATGATTTTTAAGGGGTGGAAGTTTTTCCGCCCCTTATTTTTATGCATTTATTAACGAAATATTATTTATACTTATTTAATTTTACATACAATTCCAACTAATATAAAATTGAAGTAGTAGCACTATTAAATTTGATATTAGGAGGAATTAGGCTTTATGGCAGCTGATTATGAGTGGTTCAAGAAAAATGTGTACAATCTGACCAAGATTGACCTCAATGCATACAAAGAAAAGCAGATGAAGAGAAGAATTGATACTCTGATCGGTAAGTATGACGTTAAGGGTTATGACGGATTCTTTGAGCTGATAAAAAAGGACAGAGAGGCACTGGATTCCTTTGTTACATATCTCACCATCAACGTGTCTGAATTCTTCAGAAACAAAGAGCAGTGGGAACTCATGGATAAGGAAATGGTTCCTGAACTCATGAAGAAGTTCGGCAAGAACTTAAAGATCTGGAGTGCAGCCTGCTCAACAGGTGATGAACCATACACTATTGTTATGATGCTCTCCAAGCATCTTCCTCTTAACCAGATAAACGTGTATGCTACAGACCTTGATGCTGTGGTACTTGCCAAGGCTAAGGCAGCCATCTATGACAAGAAGGAGATTGCAGGTGTTCCCGAGGAGTTTAAGAAGAAATACTTTACTGAAACTCCCGATGGCAAGATGAAGGTTTCAAGTGAGATCACATCAAGAGTTACCTTCAAGCAGGCAGATCTTTTGCGCGATCCTTATCCGAAGGACTGCCATCTTATCGTTTGCCGTAACGTTCTTATCTACTTCACAGAGGAAGCTAAGGATGACATCTTCAGAAAGTACTTCGCAAACCTTATGCCCGGAGGAATCCTCTTTATCGGAAGCACAGAGCAGATCGTTAATTACAAGGATATAGGATTCGTAAGAAAGAATTCTTTCTACTACGAAAAACCAGAAGCATAAACAGTAACTTTTTGGGACATCTCTTTTACAAAAAGAGGTGTCCTTTTTTATGCCATAAATCACGCAGCCAAGCGGATTTATGGTATCATAGAATGCGTAGGAGATCTCGGAAAGCGGGGATGGATAATGATTAGAAGCAGTGAAATTGTTGAAGGGATTGATAACAGGGCTCTTGAGATGATGCCGGAAATTGTCGGCTGCAGCAGAGAGGAGATCCTGTTTATTGATATTGAGACCACAGGTCTTTCACCCAGAAGTTCTGATATTTATATGATAGGAACCGGGTTTGTGGAAAACGGAAAGTGGGTTGTGAGGCAGTTTTTTGCTGAGAGCGCACAGGAGGAAGAGAAGGTTCTATCAGAGTTTTCGGACTTCTCAAGGCCTTTTTCCAAGGTCGTGCACTTTAACGGAGACCGGTTTGATATTCCGTTTCTTCAGAGCAAATATGAGGAACACAAACTGACAGATCCTTTCGGAAGGCTCTCATCCTTTGATCTGTACAAATGGGTCAAGCCCTTTAAGAGGCAGCTTGGTCTTGCTGACTGTAAGCAGAAGACGGTTGAGAAATTCCTTAAGATAAACAGGGAAGATCAGTATGACGGCGGTAAGCTGATCGCTGTGTACAAAGACTACGAGGAGAGCAAGAACTCAGAACTCTTAGAGCTTCTGCTCCTCCATAATTTTGAAGATGTAAAAGGAATGATGAGGATGTCTCCAATCCTTCTTTATGTTGGATTTTTCAAAATGTTCGGAAATCTCCCGAAGATATCGGTGAGAACAGACGAGGAGATAGACGAGGCACGCTATATGGCAGACCCGCAGTCCGGAGAGGATGGCGCTCTGCAGCTCCCTGTTAAAGCCATCAAAGTCCAGGCCAATAAATACAGGGATCTGGACGGAGATGAAAAGTATGAGGTGTTCATGAAACTGCAGCTTCCTGTAGAACTTCCCTCATCAATCACGGGCAATGTGGACGGCTGCTTTTTCAAGACATCGGGGCAGGAGGCTACGCTTCGTGTTCCGCTCTATCAGACGGAGCTTAAGTATTTCTACTCCAATTATAAGGACTATTATTATCTGCCTCAGGAGGATATGGCGATCCACAAGAGTCTGGCAACTTTCGTGGACAAAGATTTCAGGGAGAAGGCAAAGCCTGAGAACTGCTACACCAAGAAGCAGGGACAGTACCTCATGGAATGGGACCTTGTGTTTGCACCATTCTTTAAAAGAGATTACGAGGACAAGAGCTTTTTCTTTGATCTGAACGAGAATATGAAGAAGAGCAGATTTGCAATGAGCCTTTATGCGTCACATGTAATTTCTCATATTATGGGAATTAATTGACAAAATAATAACTAAAAAAATTGACATTAATCATAAATTTTCAGGCAAAAACGAGTATAATTAATAAGTGTATTATCATCTCAAGTTCTTTGAGATAAGATTTCTAAAATCGGAGGAAGGTAGGATAATGGCAAGAGGTACTTTTACGGGGGGAATCCACCCTTATGAAGGTAAAGAGCTTTCTAAGGACAAACCCATCAAAACAGTAATGCCAAAAGGGGATCTGGTATATCCTGTTTCCCAGCATATTGGTGCGCCTGCAAAGCCTGTTGTTGCGGTTGGTGACCATGTTCTTACAGGTCAGATGATCGCCGAGGCAGGTGGCTTTGTCTCAGCACCGATCTTTGCAACCGTGTCGGGAACAGTAAAATCCATTGAACCCAGAAGGCTTGCAACCGGTGCTATGTGCACCAGTATCATCGTTGAGAACGATGGCAAATATGAAGAAGTGGAATTTAAGCCGGCTAAGCCTTATGAGGAGATGACTCCTCAGGACAAGATCGATGCTGTGAGAGCAGCAGGCGTAGTCGGAATGGGAGGAGCAGGATTTCCTACTGCTGTCAAATTTGCTCCAAAAGAGCCGGACAAGATCGATTATGTCATCGCTAACTGTTCAGAGTGTGAACCTTATCTTACATCTGACTACAGAAGGATGATAGAAGAGCCCGAGCTTCTTTTAGAGGGTCTTAAGATTGCTGTAAGTATCTTCCCTAACGCAAGAGGTATTCTTGCAATCGAAGATAACAAGCCCGATGCAATCGCCAAATTCAAGGAATTAACTAAAGATGAGGATAAGATAAGCGTAAAAGCCGTTAGGACCAAGTATCCTGAGGGCGCTGAACGTATGCTTATTTATGCCTGCACCGGAAGAGAGATCAATTCTTCAATGCTTCCTGCTGATGCCGGATGTATCGTAGATAACGTTGATACTCTCTGCGCAGTATGCAGAGCAGTAAAAGAGGGCAGACCTCTCATGGAGAGGATCGTAACCATCACAGGTGATGCGGTGGCTGAGCCCCAGAACTATAAAGTAAGGATTGGAACCAATTACCGTGAACTCTTAGAGGATGCCGGTGGATTCAAGACTGAGCCCGCCAAGATCATTTCAGGCGGTCCTATGATGGGATTTGCAATCTTTGATCTTGATGTTCCTACAACCAAGACTGCTTCAGCTCTGACCTGCCTTACCAAGGATGAGGTTGCAGCCATGGAGCCTTCAGCATGCATCAACTGTGCACGTTGTGTTGAGGTATGTCCTGAGCGTCTGGTTCCCAAGAATCTTGCGGATGCAGTTGAACATAACAATGAGAAGGCATTCCTTGATATGTACGGAATGGAATGCTGCGAGTGCGGATGTTGCTCTTATATCTGTCCTGCGAGACGTCAGCTCACTCAGCTGATCAAGGGCATGAGAAAGATCCAGCTCGGCAAGAGAAAGAAGTAAGGGGGACATTTGAATGAGCGATTTAAGAAGAGTGTCATCCAATCCGCATGTTAGAAGTAAAACAACCACATCAAACATTATGATGTGGGTGGTTATCGCACTTCTTCCTACTACCGGTTTTGGTATATATAACTTCGGACTGAAGGCACTTATTATAATTCTATTATCAGTAGCTTCCGCTGTACTTGCGGAGTTTGTTTACGAGAAGGCGCTGAAGAAGCCTATCACAATAGGCGATTTTTCAGCAGTGGTAACAGGTCTTTTGCTGGCCCTTAACCTCCCTTCAACTGTGCCGTGGTGGATCCCGGTTCTTGGAAGTATCTTCGCCATCATTATGGTCAAGCAGATCTTTGGTGGTCTTGGACAGAACTTCATGAATCCGGCCCTGGGCGGAAGGTGTTTCCTTGTTATATCCTTCCCTGCACTTATGACAAATTTCATCACTGATACATACACAGGTGCAACACCTCTTCAGAACCTTAAGAACGGTGTTGAGCCCGTTGTAATGGATATGATCATTGGTAAGACAGCCGGAACCATCGGTGAGACATCAATGCTCTGTATCGTTATCGGTGCAATGATACTTTTTGCTGTAGGCGTGATCGACTATGTGATCCCGTTCACCTACATCATTACATTCTCACTGTTCGTAGTACTCTTTGGCGGATACGGCTTTAACTTCGCATATCTTGCTGCACACCTTGCAGGTGGCGGCCTTATGCTCGGTGCTTTCTTCATGGCTACCGACTATGTGACATGCCCTATTACCCCTAAGGGAAAAGTGATCTACGGCGTGATCTTAGGACTTCTTACAGGTATTTTCCGTATTTTCGGAGCTAATGCTGAGGGTGTTTCATTTGCGATCATCATTTCGAACCTCTTAGTTCCTCTTATTGAGAAGTACACTATTCCGAGAGCCTTCGGTATTAAGAAAACAGCAAAGAAGGAGGCGAAAAAAGCATGAATGACACAAAATCAATGATCAAAAATGCGCTTATCCTTTTTGCTATCACATTAGTTGCCGGTGTGCTTCTGGGACTTGTATATCAGGTTACAAAAGAACCGATTGCATATCAGGAAAAGCTTGCACAGGATAAGGCTAACCAGTCGGTATTTGCTTCGGCAACAACCTTTGACGATGTGGCTCTTGACGATGCAGCTGCTGCAGAGATTGCAGCTGAGTTCACCGGAGTTACCATCGAGAGCGTAAAAGAAGCCAAGGATTCTTCGGGAACAGGACTTGGATATGTTATCCAGGTTAAGTCCAAGGGCTATGGTGATTTCATAACCTATACAGTAGGTATCACAAATGAAGCAACTGTTAACGGTATCTCTATCATCAAGATCGCAGAGACTCCCGGACTTGGAATGAATGCTGAGAAGGTCATCGTTCCTCAGTTTGCAGACAAGGCAGCTACTGCATTTAACGTTGTTAAGAGTGGCCAGCTTACTGATGCAAACACTCAGATCGAGGCTATCTCAGGAGCCACCATTACATCCAGAGCTGTTACAAACGGCGTTAATGGTGCTATATCATATTTTGAAAAAGTATTGAAAGGAGGACAGTGATAAGCTATGGAAGCAAAAAAAGGCGCTTTAGGCTTTAAACAGAACACTCCTGCCGAGAGATTTTTTAACGGACTTGTAGTTGAGAACCCTACGCTGGTCCTTATGATTGGTATGTGTCCCACCCTTGCTGTTACATCGTCAGCAATAAACGGAATCGGTATGGGACTTGCAACAACCTTTGTACTTGCACTCAGTAATGCGGTTATTTCAGCTTTGAGAAAGACAATTCCTTCAACAGTAAGAATTCCTTCCTTTATCGTTGTAATAGCTTCTTTCGTAACACTTGTTGAGCTTCTTATGAAAGCTTATGTACCTGCTCTTAATGCAGCGCTTGGTGTTTACATTCCTCTTATCGTTGTTAACTGTATCATCTTCGGTAGAGCGGAAGCATACGCCAGCAAGAATGGTATCATTCCTGCGTTCTTTGATGGAATCGGTATGGGCATCGGATTTACCTGTGCCATTACATGTATCGGTCTTATCAGAGAGTTCATCGGCGGTGGAACAGCATTTGATGTTCAGATCCTCGGAGCAGGCACTGTTGTTCCCGGAGCAGTCGGAGAATTCCTTTCAAAGTATCAGCCTGTAAGTATCTTTATCCAGCAGGCCGGAGCATTCTTTGTTCTTGCATTCCTTATTGCGATAATGAACAAGATCAAGATGAACATGGCTGCCAAGGGAAAAGACACATCGAAGTTTGGTCAGGGCTGCTGCTCATCAGCTGAAGAAGCTGCAGCAGACAAGATCATGGCCGACAAGGAAGCTGGAAAGGAGGCTAAAGGATAATGGCACAATCCATTTTAAGTCTTGTGGGGCTCATGATAACAGCTTCACTTGTTAACAATGTAGTACTTAGCCAGTTCCTCGGACTTTGTCCTTTCCTTGGTGTTTCCAAGAAAACAGACACGGCTCTTGGAATGGGAGCAGCGTGTATTTTCGTAATCACCATGGCTTCACTGGTTTGCAGCATTATTTATAAGTTCATACTTGCACCTTTGGATATTTCATATCTTAAGACCATCGTATTTATCCTTGTTATTGCGATGCTTGTACAGTTTGTTGAGATGATCCTCAAAAAATACGTAGTTTCTCTGTATCAGGCACTTGGTGTATACCTTCCGCTGATCACAACTAACTGCGCAGTTCTTGGTGTGGCACTCAACAACGTAACTGACGGCTATACAATCCTTCAGAGTGTAGTTTGCGGATTTGCAACTGCAGTTGGATTTACAATTGCCATCGTGATCCTTGCAGGTCTTCGTGAGAAGATGGAGTACAACGATATTCCCGCTCCGTTTAAGGGAATGCCTCTTGTACTTCTTACATCAGGGCTTATGGCGATTGCATTTACGGGATTTTCCGCACTTAAATAAAACAAGGAGATTAGACTATGGTAACAGGAATAATCATTGCAACTTTGGTAGTTGCCGGTGCCGGAATCATAATCGGATTGATCCTGGGTGTGGCAGACCTTAAGCTGCATGTTGATGTAGATGAAAAAGAAGCTGCAATATTGGAGGCTCTTCCGGGTAACAACTGTGGCGGTTGCGGATTCCCGGGATGTAGCGGATGTGCAGCAGCAATTGCCAAAGGCGAAGCAGCAGTTAACCAGTGTCCGGTTGGTGGCGCTCCGGTAGCTGAGATCATCTCAGGGATCATGGGAGTAGAGGCCGGTGATACGACCAGGATGGTGGCATATGTTCACTGTCAGGGTGATTGCGAGAAGGCAAAGAGCCAGTATGAGTACAACGGAGAAGCTGATTGCAGACTTCAGACACAGCTCCCCGGTGGCGGTTCCAAGACCTGTACTTACGGATGCCTTGGTGGTGGAAGCTGTGTATCTGTATGTCAGTTTGATGCCATCCATGTAGTAAACGGAGTGGCAGTAGTTGATAAGGATGAATGTAAGGCATGTGGCAAGTGCGTTGATATCTGTCCCCGTCACCTTATAGACCTTATCCCATACAGTGCTACATGTGCTGTATCCTGTAAATCCCAGGATATGGGCAAGCTGGTTAACCAGTATTGCGGTATAGGATGTATAGCTTGTCACATATGTGAAAAGAACTGTCCTGCAGGCGCGATCACTGTTGAAAACAATGTGGCGCATATAGATCAGGAGAAGTGCACACACTGCGGAACATGTGTGGAGAAATGTCCCAAGAAGGCAATCAAAGCTCTTTGATTTTTGCAAATTTATACTTTTTTTATGAAAATATCAAAAATTCTTAATATTATGATGGTTCTTATGATGGGAAATCACATACAATAGATTATGGTAGTATATTTATGCGAGGAGAGGTTATGGAACAAAAACCAAAAAATGCATATGATAATGGAACCTTCATTGTTAAGATAGAGCACTGTTGTAAGGGTACATGGCAGGGAGAAGTTGTCTGGGCTGAAGAGAACAGAAAAGAGAAGTTCAGAAGTGCCTTAGAGCTTATGAAGCTCATGGACGAAGCCATGAAGATAACCAAGGAACAACAGGAAGAGGGCCGGGAATCAAATATTGTTTGAGATGTAATTATATCCTCGTAGAGTTTAACTCTACGGGGATATATTATAATCAGGGGAGCGAATCATGAAGAATATAAAGAATCCAAAAGACATATTTTATATTTCTGTTATTGCACTTGCATTTCTTGTTGCCATAGTCTTGTGTGTCAGATATCGTAATGGCAGGACCGATACCGGACCTGATCATTCATCTGTGCCTTCACTGACACCCAAAGAGGAGAAGGTTCTTGTCACGATAAATGTCGATACTATTGAGGATGGCCTTGAGAATATGGGCGTTCTTGTCACCCAGGAGTATTACTTCACGCAGGTTGAGACCTATACAAAAGAGAAGAAAATTCTAAACTTCATCAATTCAGAATCAGGGTTTACCTACAGCTATGATGGCAAGGTTACAGCAGGAATCGACTTTGGAAAAGTAACTGTGACCAAAGACGAGGAGACTAAGACCTTAAATGTCGAGATACCTTATTCCGAGCTTCAGGGTACAGACATAGATATGGACAGCTTCAGGATATATTCGGAAAAAGAGTCTTTATGGAATTCACTTAATATAGAAGATTACAATATATCGATGTCGGAGTTTGAAGAAACTGCTGAGAGAAAGGCTATAGACAGTGGAATACTGGAGAGGTCCAATGATCAGGCAAAAGAGCTGATCAGAAATTTCATCACTAACATGCCGGGAACGGAAGGATACACTATCAAGTTCGAGCAAAGGAGTAACCCCTATGAGTCTTAAAAAGTCAGCGCTGGTTGCAATAATTCTTCTTGCAGCCGTAATATCTTTTACCGTAATAGCACCCTGGGCGGCGGATCCGGCCAATCATGTTTCATCTATAGAAAAGACTGAGAACAAGATATCTACAGTAATGACTCTGTCAGGTGGAGCGGCGGGAACGAGCGCAACCCTCTCTATCCTGCCGGGGGATATATGTACTCCTCTTTCAGAGCAGCTGGCTGAGCTTGCCAAATATTTTCTGCTAATACTCAGTGCCTTATATTTGGAGAAGTTTCTCATAACCGTTTCGGGTTATATCACATTTTCCGTTTTGATACCGCTTGCACTGGTAATTGTTGCAGCTGTTATTATCAGTGGAAATAAAAAGTTCTTATCAGTGGCAGGAAAAATTGCTCTCATCGGGTTTATAATTTACCTCATTGTGCCTGCAAGCGTACTGCTTTCCGACAAGATCTATCAGACCCAGGAAGATACTGTTGCTCAGGCTATTGAAGAGTACAATAGCCTTGATATATCAGGCGATTCCGACAGTGGTATTATCGGAGAGATAACAACCATCACTACTAACACCATCGATAAGGTGACTAATTTCATCAGCAGTTTAATGGAATCTCTGGCGGTTATGATCGTCACAGCCTGCGTGGTTCCTGTGCTTGTGTTCGTTTTCCTTGTTTGGGTAATGAAAGTCATGTTTTCTTCGGGAGGAAGTTTATAAAGATAACAAGATTACAATAAAACAGCGTGGCCCCAATGGAAAGGATGGATCGAAAGATCTGCCCTTTCTGTTTTTTTGCACAAATAAATGTTATCGGACGAAAATCACAAATATTTATAGAAATTGCAAAAATAGATTTAAATATGATGATTTTTATGATGGGGCATATTGTAGAATTCCTTTTAGTGTTTGATTATTTATGAAAAGGAAGGGCAACAAGAACTATGAAAAACAAGAGTATTATCAGGGCAATGGCAATCGGAATCAGTGCGAGCATGGCACTTCAGCCAATAACAGTATTTGCTGAGGGGCAGGATGCAGAACCTGTTTCAGAAAACAACACTGATTCCGTAGATGCAGCTGCAGAGGCGGTTGAAACAGATGCTGCTGCTATTGCGGGGGATGTAAACGGAGAAGATGGTGTAAAAGAGGCTGTCAGCGCAGTTTCTGAACAGAAGAAGGATAATGTTGCACCTACTACCCATGACAATATCAATAATATAGAGAATGCCTCTGGGAAGCTTTCAACTGAAGTAACAAACATCACTTCAGATGCTGATACTCTTACACAGGATGTTAATGATGTTCAGCAGACAGATTCAGCTGCTGATACTAAGATAAATGAATTAAATGCAGTTAAGACAAATATTGAAACCCTTACTTCAGATACAGAAGATAAGATGAAAGAGGCTAAAGAGAAGCTTGAGGGAACTAATGAAAAGATTGCCGGTGCTGCAACAGCTGCTGAAGCAAACAATATTTACGAAGAGGCAAAGGCTGTAGCAGATGATGCAAACAAAGTATATGCAGCTGCAGCAGAAAATTATAATACTTTAAAGGGACAGTATGAAGATGCTCTTTCAGCTGCTGAGACTGCAAGAGCAAATTACAATGCGGCTCTTACCCAGACCGGTACAGATATTGCCAAGGCTAAGGCTGATCTGGACAGAGCAGAGAGTGCCGCAAATACGCTCTACACCCAGGCACAGCAGGCATTAAATGAGGTTAACGGCACAAAGGCTCTTGTTAATCAGATTGGAAACTATCAGGTTAAGATAGCAGAAGGAAATGTTAAAGCTGCTCAGAACGATGTTACTAAAGCTCAGAATGCTTTTGATCAGGCTGAGAAGGCATACAACGATGCTGCCAATTACTACAACAATCTGGGAAAAGAGATTGAGAATACAAAGAAGGCTATTGCAGAGAATGCAGGCGATATCGTTGTGCTTTCAGCAGAGCTTGCAAAGAAAGAGGCAGAGTACCTTAAGGCAGGAAATGACTTAAAAACTGCAAACGGCAGAAAAACAGCTATTGAAAAAGAGCTTAAGAATGCCAATACCGAGCTTGAAAGAGCAAAGAATAACAAGGCTGCGGCTGAAGCAGCACAGAAGATTTTTGACACAATTTCATCTTCCCTGAGCAGAGAGATTGACGGCTTGGAGAAGTGGGCTGAAGCATATAAAAACAATTATCTTGCATCAGCAAACAGCGCTGCCGGATCTGCCAAGACTGCAATGGGCGAGAAGAAGGGCGCTTATGAAGGGCTTGTTACTTCTGAGGGAGAAGCTCGTGGTGCTGTAACATCCAAGGAAGCAGAAATAACAAAGCTTTCCGGTGATATCGATACTCTTGGCAAGGAAATTTCAAACCTTGCAACAACTGTCGAAGGAGCACTTGATAATAAGACTAATCTTGAGAGAGAAGCAGCAGATCTTGAAGAGGCTGCAGCTACACTTGAGGAAACCAGGAATGATGCCAGGACATCTCTTGAAAACATAACAACTGCTGAAGGAAAGCTTGCTGAACATCAGGCTAAACAGGCTGAGCTTAATAAGCTTAATGATATTCAGAGTGCGGTTGATAAGGTTAAGGAAACCTGGAATGCATTAGAGGTTCTTGATGAAGTTGACAAATGTGAGTCTTTGGCTAAGAAGCTCATTAAGTATAAGCTGGAGTCTGAGAATAATACAAATGTTAATATTGTTGGAACTGAAGATTTCAGCTTGAATTCTGATAATAATTATATTGCAGTAAAGTATGTTGATAAAGATGGTATAGAGCATACAGAGTATTATGACTTTGTTATGCAATATGAAGACTGGAAAGGCCGAATTAAGCAGGCGGGGCTCATGGATTATGCATTTGTCGACAGAATAACCGTTGTGAAGAAGACCTTTAAGATCAATGGTAGCGGCGAAGTAGTATTCAATGGAAAAGGTGACCCCTTTATTTCCACAAGCGATTATGAGAAGTATCTGACCAAGATAAGCTCTCTTTCAACTGATGTATCCGGTTTTGATGCTACTGAGCAGGAAAATATAATTAAGGGTCAGAAATACAACAAGACCGAGGCTCAGGCAATACTTAATGACGCCAGATATTCAGAGCCAGTAATAAGCAAAGCTCAGACAGATGCTTCTAATAAGAGAGACGAGGCAAACCGGGCAGCTACAACATATACTGATCTTAACGGAGAGCTTACAACCAAGCAGGAACAGCTTGAGAATATGAACCAGCAGCTTGGAGTGGCTCAGCAGGCAGTTGCAGAGCTCAGGAACGCAGCAACAATTAAGGCCGGTGAGCTTTCTGATGCTAAGACAGAATATTTGAGAGCTCAGGGCAACTATATAAGGCTTAAGAAGCAGGCTGAGGAAGCACAGGCATTCTATAATGGTCTTCTTGGGCAGACAGGTGTTAAGAAACTTCAACTTGTTGGGGCTCAGCAGGCAGCTAAGTTTGCCAAGGATGAAGCTGACAAAGCAGCAGAAATTATTAAAGAAAAGGAAGCTCTTATTGAAACAAAAACTTCTGAGCTTGAATCTGCACAGGCCAGTGCGAGGGTTGCAAATGATCAGTATTGGGCAGCGCTTAGGAGCAGAAACCAGACTCAGAGCGCTCTTGCTGGAGCTCTTGTTGAAGAAGCAAGACTTAGCGGAAAACTTGTTACCCTTGAAGCAAACAGATTTGTAGCAGCCTGGGATGCTTATGAGGCAGCAGGTGACTATGCGGGAGCTGCTTCAAGGCTTGGAAATGCCAAGAAGAACCTTGATCAGAAAGAAGCTGCTCTTACAAACCTTAATGCTCAGCTTGAAATCTTGAATGGCAGATATACTCAGGCTCTTGCAGCATATAATAATCTTAAGGTTGCCGCAGAGGCAGCAAAGAATGATGTTGACAAGGCACAGGCAGATGTTGCCGCTCTTGAAGCTAAGATAGCACAGAACGCAGATATTGTTGTAACTGATGACGGTGTTGTTGATCTTAAGGCAGCTGATATTGCTCAGATAAAGAGTGATTATGAGAAGGCCAAGATAGAGCTTGAAAATGCAGAAACTCTTCTGAAAGAGATCAATGCTGCTGCATCAGAAGCTGAGGACACTCTTAATAAAACTGTTGCAGAGATCAGACGCAGACAGCAGGCTATGGATCAGGGAAGCTTTGGTTCAAATGATGGCACAAGCACCGGCAGCAATAATGATGAGGATGATGTGGTATATCCTGCAGCGATCACACGCGGACCTGCAGCACTTTCAACAGAATCTGCAGCAGATGATGCAGCCGTTTTAGGAGCAACAAGAGCTGCTTCATCAGGAAAGTCTTCAAAGGCTGCGGCCGTAAATGCAAAAGCATCAACATCTAATGATACTGCAGCAAATACTGCTTCAAATGCAAATGGAGTTAATGAAAACAAAGATACAGTAAATGTCGATGCTACAAAGACAATCGGTGAAGAGTCTACAGCCCTTGCTGCAACTCCTATTGAGGCAAAGAAAGGATTCCCTTACTGGGTACTTATTATCCTTGCCGGAATCGCCGGAGTATCTGTTGAAGAGTATGTAAGAAGAAAAAACAACAAAGATATTGACAAAGCTTAACAAAAAAATCAAAATTAAGTTTAATTATGATGGATTATATGATAGTCTTTGTTGTAGAATTCTCTCAATGAGTTATAGCGTGTTTGATTTTTTAGAGGTGATAGAATTATGGGGGGAATGGCAAACAGGTTTACACGTAATATGATGATTGAAAGACAGAGGAGGATCGTAGAGGCTGCACAGGAACATGCCGAGATGGCAGAGTTCGGTGAGAGGATACGTGCTTCTCAATGTTGGGACACCGAACGGTGGACGGTAAGACTCTATTGGAGAGGAAACAAAAATGCTTACGAACAACAATATCTGACTAACCTGCCTGACGATTCCGAATATAAAAAGTCCAGGAAGGTTTTAGCCAGAGAGGACAGTAAGCTGTTAGATCTTTTAAATGCACAGTAGTATGGAGATGATCAAACACGTTATACTATAGAAAGAGGCGGTTCCGGTTTCGGAGCCGCCTTTTCGGATCACCGGACTTCAAAAACCGCATAAAACTGCGACAAAATAAGAATTTAAAAATTTTTTAAAAAAGTACTTGCATTTTGATTTGATATGTAATAATATAAACAAGTCGCCGCGATGCGGAAGACACAAATGCCTCGTTGGTCAAGCGGTTAAGACGCTGCCCTCTCACGGCAGAATCAGCGGTTCGATTCCGCTACGAGGTACTGACTGTTTATAACAGCCCAACCCGAGAAGCTAGAATACATAAGTATTCTGGCTTATTTTTTTGCTCTTGCAGAAATATTAAAAAATGATCTGAACTTTGAATACTGCAACAATTGTTGTATCCTAATTGTTGTCATAGTAACAGCATTTCATAAAGAGGAATAAAGAAATGAGAAAAGCACGTACGGAAAAAGAGAATGCCATAAGAGAGAAGATGATTGCTGAGCTGTATTCCAATCAGTACAATCAGTTTATTGGCTTTGAGATATTGGAACTCAGCGCCACATACAGCAAATCCAGAGTGAAGTGCGATGAGAGACTTCACAATACATATGGAAGCATACACGGCGGAGCACTTCTTTCGTTTGTTGATGCAATGGCCGGAGCAACAGGGAGCATGAGCGGATATTATGTTACAACCGTATCTGCCAATCTTAATTTTCTTTTACCTGCGGTCAATACCGAGTATATATATTGCGAGTGTATGAAGCTCAAGACCGGAAAACATATTCTGGTTTTTGATATAAGAGTTACAGATGATGCAGGGAATCTGCTTGACAGCGGAGAATTTTCTTTTTACGCAAGTAAGGTCCCTGTGCTTGAGGGAAATCTGAAATTCGGAGAAAAGAAAGAGTAAGAAAAGGAAAAAGAGGAGAGAGTTATGAAAAGAGTAAATAAGATGTTTATTATGGCTGCTTTAAGTGCGGCAGCGATTTCTCTGGCTGCATGTGCAAACAGCAGCGATGTTGAGGAGGAAGTAACTGAGAGCGTAAGTACTGAAGCATCCTCTGAAGCGACTGCAGAAAAGGTGTCAGAGAGCAGTACAGAAGAGAGCACTACAGAGGGTAAGAACCTTTACAGGGCCTTTGCCGATGATGAGGTACCTGCAATCAGGATCGGAGAAGACGGCAAGGAGAGCACCTTCATGTTTTCTGATCTTCCCCAGGATCCATATGAATGGGATAGCTATTCAATCGAACCGCTTGGGGTCGACCTTGATAATGACGGTGATGAGGAGCTGATCCTTAAAGGTCCGTACGGCGGAATGTATATCGATGTGAGAGATGATAAGGTCTATGTTCTTGCTGAGGGCGAGGGCACAACCGGTGAGCTCAGCTATACAAGTTTTGACGGTGAGACCTATATTGTCCACAGAGATACATCTCATGGTGGTAGACAGGTGTACTGGTTTGATAAATACAACGGTAAAGGCGAAGTAGAAGACTCTTTTACCCTGTCTGCCGAATACTGGGACAGCGAGGACGATCACTATAATGAGAACAGTGACTTCACCTTCCGTGACAAGAAGATCACCATGGAAGAATACGAATCCCTTGTAAGCAAAATGCTAGGCAACTAAACCGCTCCGGACCAAGCAGCATGGGTTAAATATTGAAAAACCCTTGACGAAATCGCATAAACATGGTATTGTCTACATGTAAATTGTAAGTGGGCTCGAAAAAAGCCCACTTTCTTTATGTCAAGATACAGGATTGCGGGAACGAAGTGGAGCAATCCGTATATTGGCAGTTGTTTATACATATGAGGAATAGAATAATGAAGAAAAGCGAAATTGAAGCTAAGACTGAAGCAATGCTTGCGCCTATCTGCGAGAAGTATGGCGTCAGAGTCTACGATGTTGAGTACGTCAAGGAAGCCGGAGAATGGTACCTTAGAGCCTACATTGACAAGGATGGCGGCGTGAACATCAATGACTGTGTGGATGTAAATCATGCGCTTTCTGATGCACTTGATGCCGACGATTTTATTGAGGAAGCTTATACCTTAGAGGTCAGCAGTCCCGGACTTGGCAGAGCGCTCAAAAAGGACAGACACTTTGAAAACAGTATTGGTCAGGATGTTGAGCTTAAGCTCTTTAAACCCAGAGACGGAGTTAAGGAGTTTGCCGGTACCCTTAAGAGTTTTGATGACTCAACGGTTACCGTAACTATAAATGGTGAAGATGAAACTTTTATAAGAAAAGAGATATCAGTTATTAAGCTTGCTCTGGATTTTTGATCCGGACGGAAATGGAGATTACGATGAGTAAAGAATTAATGGATGCCCTTGAGCTACTTGAGAAAGAGAAGAACATCAGCAAGGATTCACTTTTTGATGCTATTGAGAACTCTCTTATCACAGCATGTAAGAACAACTTCGGCAAGGCTGAGAACATCAGAGTAGAAGTTGACAGAGAGAACTGCGATTTCAAGTGCTATGCTGACAAGGAAGTTGTTGAGACAGCAGATGATGTAATGGATCCAAATCTTGAGATCTCACTTGATGATGCCAAGAAGATCACCAAGAAGGCCAAGGTTGGAGATATCGTTCCTGTACTCTTAAATTCCAAGGAGTTTGGACGTATCGCCACACAGAACGCCAAGAACGTTATCCTTCAGAAGATCCGTGAGGAAGAGCGTGGCGCTATCTATAATGAATACTTTGAGAAGGAGCATGACATCGTAACAGGTGTTGTACAGAGATTTATCGGCAAGAACATCTCTATCAACCTTGGAAGAGCAGATGCCATCCTCAATGAGAATGAGCAGGTTAAGACTGAGGTTTACAGACCTACACAGCGTCTTAAAGTATATGTACTTGAAGTTAAGAACGGTTCAAAGGGACCAAGGATTCTTGTATCACGTACACACCCTGATCTTGTAAAGAGACTCTTCGAGCAGGAAGTTGCTGAGATCCAGGACGGTACAGTTGAGATCAAGTCAATCGCAAGAGAGGCCGGAAGCCGTACAAAGATCGCTGTTTATTCCAAGGATCCTAACGTTGATGCAGTAGGCGCATGCGTAGGTGTTAACGGAAGCAGAGTTAACCTTATCGTTGATGAGCTCGGCGGCGAGAAGATCGACGTTATCAACTGGGATGAGAACCCCGGTAACCTCATTCAGAATGCTCTTTCACCTGCTAAGATCGTAGCCGTATTTGCCGATCCTGAAGAGAAGAGCGCTAAGGTTGTAGTTCCTGATTATCAGCTTTCACTTGCCATCGGTAAGGAAGGCCAGAATGCAAGACTTGCAGCAAGACTTACAGGCTACAAGATCGATATCAAGGATGAGACACACGCTAAGGACGCTCCCGGATTCCGTATGGAAGACTACCTCGATGACGAGGATGAGTACGATGAGGAGTATGAGGGCGAGTACGAGGAAGAGTACGAAGAGGCACCTGAAGAGGGCACTGAAGAGTAACTTAAACTCTGGTTGGAGAATACATGCAAAAGAAAATTCCAATGAGAAAATGTGTTGGCTGTGGTGAGATGAAGGAAAAGAAGGAACTTATAAGGGTCCTTAAGACGCCTGAAGATGAGATACTTCTTGATACCACCGGCAGGGCCAATGGCAGAGGTGCATATATATGTAACAATGCCGATTGCCTTAAAAAGGCAGTAAGGAACAAAGGCCTTGAAAGATCACTTAAGTCGCATATACCGACAGATGTGCTTGAGCGAATGGAAAAGGAGCTGAGCTAAAGTTGGATTTGAATAAGGTATATTCTTTGCTCGGCCTATGTATGAGAGCGGGCAAGGTTAAAAGCGGAGAGACAGCCGTCATGGATGCGATCCGCAAAAGAAAGGCCTGTCTGGTCATCGTTGCAGAAGATGCTTCAGATAATACGACCAAACAGTTTAGTGATAAGTGTAAGTATTATAACGTCCCGATAGTTTTCTTTGGAGACATGGAAAAACTGGGACATGCAATTGGTAAGGATGTTCGAACTAGTCTGGCAATAACGGACAAAGGTCTGTCTGAGTCACTTCGGAAGAACTTACTCGAAGAA
>JAFSTR010000024.1 GCA_017445665.1 Butyrivibrio sp.
ATGTTCTCAAGTACCAAGATAAGAGGTGCACTGTCTTTTCCCGTGGTCTGCGACTCCTGATTATAGCCCTCAAGGACCTCACCCAGAGAGTAGTCATACTGCCTGATAACAGCAAGGACTCCCTGTGGAGTCTGGGTGTCACTCATCTTCTTCATTACTTCCTCTGAGACCTCTTCAGCTCCGTACCTCCAGAGTATCTCCTTGTCCTCTTCGCTTGCACCTGAAACAAACTTTTCGGTGACATAAACTTCAGAAACCTGAAGAACGGGAGCTTCCCTGAGCATCTTCATGCCTTCTATTACAAAGACGCCGTCCTGGCGACGGGCCTTGCTCTTTTCTACGTAGCTTACGACCTTCTTGACGCGGTCGTTAGATGTGCTTGTGATCATGGTAAATCCTCTTTTGAAACATTTGGGTTTAGATTATAGTATAGCACAAAACCGGGGCAAAACTGCCCCGGCTTGATATACCCTATAAGAAATACCTTTTCTAAGATCAGTTCTTTACAACGAGCTTTCCACCACGCTTTGATACTACGTCGAAGATAACGGCTGCAAGAAGAACGATACCTTTTACAACCTTCTGCATGTTGGCATCAACGCCCATAAGTGACATACCAAGGTTGATAACACCCATAAGAACCGCACCAACGATAACGCCGGGAACTGTTCCGATTCCACCGTAAGCAGATGCTCCACCGATGAAGCAGGATCCGATAGCGTCCATCTCGTAGTTCTGGCCGTATGTAGGCTGAGCTGATGTAAGACGTGCGATTGTGATCATTCCTGCAAGAGCTGCAAGGAATCCCATATTTGTGTAAGCAAGGAAGTAAACCTTGTTTGTGTTGATACCTGAAAGCTTTGTAGCCTTCTCATTTCCACCAACTGCGTAGAAGTAACGTCCTACTGTTGTGTTGGATGTGATGTATCCGTAAACGAATACTACGATGAGAACCCAGATAAGAACTGATGGAATACCCTTGTGCTGAGCAAGTCTGTAAGCAAATGCTACAAGAACTGCTGCAAGAACTACTGTCTTGATCGTAAATGTAACAATGTTCTCAAGCTCATATCCTGAGTTCTTTTTCTTGATACGTCCTGCAATCTGAAGGATCACATAGATTGATGCACCAAGAATTCCTGCAAAGAGACATGTGAGGTTGAGCGATCCACTGCCAATAAAATCAGGGATGTAACAGTTTGCACCGCCACCGAACAGGTCAACAAAGCTTGTCATATCTTTGATTGAAACTGTAAGACCGTTAAGTACTACATTTGAAAGTCCTCTGAAAACAAGCATTCCTGCCAGTGTTACGATGAAAGGAGGAATACGTACGAATGCGATCCAGAATCCCTGGAATGCACCGATTGCTGTTCCGATGGCAATCATGATAATGATCGAAAGCCATACGGGAACACCAACGTTCATCATAAGAGTAGCTCCAACGGCACCAACGAAACAAACTACTGAACCAACTGACAGGTCGATGTTACCTCCTGTCAGGATACAGAGCAGCATACCTGTTGCAAGAACAAATACGTATGCGTTCTGTGAAATAAGGTTACTTACATTCATGGGAAGCAGGATTGCTCCGCCTGTCATAAATGAAAAGAAAGCTAAAACTATTACAAGAACGAACACCATCGTGTTCTTTTTCAAAAATCCTAAAACCTGATCTTTATTCATGATTCTCCTCCTCGTTTCCAGATGACTGTAAGATATAAGTCATAATTTTTTCCTGGGTTGCATCCTTTGCATCAAGCTCCCCGACCATTTTTCCTTCGTTCATAACATAGATTCTGTCGCACATACCAAGGATTTCAGGAAGCTCTGAAGAAATCATGATGACTGATTTACCTTCAGCTACCAGCTGGTTGATAATGCAGTAGATCTCGTACTTAGCACCTACGTCGATACCTCTTGTAGGCTCATCCAGGATAAGGATCTCAGGATCTGCAAACATCCATTTTGCCAAAAGAACCTTCTGCTGATTTCCACCACTAAGGTTACCTACGTTCTGTTCAACTGTAGGACATTTTGTCTTAAGCTTTTCCTTATACTCAACTGCTACTGCATATTCCTTGTGCTTATCAATAACCTTCCTAGTACTTACTTCGTCAAGGTTAGCCAAGGTTGTATTGATCTTTATGGGATTAGACAGGATAAGTCCGTTTCCCTTTCTGTCTTCTGTAACATATGCAAGTCCGTTTTTGATTGCCTGACTTACGTTATTAAGATGAACTTCTTTTCCGTCAATAAAAGTCTGTCCGGTAATGTTTTCCCCATAGCTTTTCCCAAATACGCTCATGGCAAGCTCTGTTCTGCCAGCTCCCATAAGACCTGAGATTCCGAGAACCTCGCCCTTTTTAACATATAAGTTAACATTGTCAACGACTTTTCTTTCTTTATAAAGAGGATGATAAACGTTCCAGTTCTTTATCTCCATCTTTACTTCACCGATGTGAGGCTCTCTCTTAGGGAATCTGTCTGAAAGTTCACGACCAACCATTCCCTTGATGATCCTTGCTTCGGAGAAATCATCCACGCCCTTTGTAAGAGTTTCGATCGTTGAACCGTCACGGATAACTGTGATCTTGTCGGCAACATATGAAACCTCGTTAAGTTTGTGGGAAATAATAATAGAGGTGAGACCTCTTTCTGCCTTCAGCTTAAGGAGCAGGTCAAGAAGAGCCTTGGAATCTGTCTCGTTAAGTGAAGATGTGGGTTCATCAAGGATAAGAAGCTTCGCATCCTTTGAAAGAGCCTTCGCAATTTCTACAAGCTGCTGTTTTCCAACACCGATGTCTTTAATGAATGTCTGTGTATTCTCCTTAAGGCCTACAATGTCCATATACTTTCTGGCAAGTTCATTAGTCTCATGCCAGTTGATCTTTATCTTTGTTCCTCTCTCATTTCCAAGGAACATATTCTCAGCGATGGTCATGTAGGGTATAAGTGCAAGCTCCTGATGGATGATAACTATACCCTTAGACTCACTGTCTTTAATCTGGTTGAAATGACAAACCTCTCCGTTATAAACAATATCACCCTCATATGAACCAAAGGGATAAACTCCGCTAAGTACATTCATAAGGGTGGACTTTCCAGCACCGTTCTCTCCTACCAGCGCATGGATCTCGCCTTCTTCTACCTGAAGATTAACATTATCTAAGGCTTTTACGCCAGGGAAGGTTTTGGTGATATTCTTCATTTCCAGTAATATCTTTGCCACGATGCCCTCCTCCATTTCCGTGCAATCAATTTAGGGCGAACATAAGGCGGGTCATTTACGGCCCGCCTATGTTCAATTTGGGAAAACGTAATTTGTTAAATTACCAAAGTTAAATTATTTGAGCTGATCCTCTGTGTAGTAACCGGAATCGATGAGGAGCTCTTTGTAGTTGTTAACGTCTGCGAATACAGGCTCGCAAAGGTATGAAGGAATGATACCTGTTCCGTTGTCATATGTCTTTGTATCGTTTACAGGAGCGTCTGTTCCCTTCATGATAGCGTCAACCATCTCTACAGTCTTAGCTGCAAGAGTTCTTGTATCCTTGAAGATAGACATTGACTGCTTTCCAGCGATCATGTTCTTAACGTTAGCAACGTCACAGTCCTGACCTGTGATGATTGGCCAATCACCTGTGTAGTTAGCTTCAAGAGAGTTTGTAACACCAAGAGCTGTTGAGTCGTTTGAGCAAAGAACTGCATCAAGCTTTGTGCCATCAGCGTAGTTAGCTGAGATGATAGCATCCATTCTTGACTGAGCGTTCTCTGTTGCCCAGTTAGCTGTAGCAACCTTATCAAAGTCAACCTGACCTGACTTAACTACAAGCTTGCCCTCGTCGATGTAAGGCTTAAGAACGTCAATAGCTCCGCCGTAGAAGAATCTTGCGTTGTTGTCACCGGGGTCACCTGTGAAGATTTCCATGTTGAAAGGACCTGCTGCATTCTTGAGGTCGAGCTGCTGCTCGATGTACTCGCCCTGCTTTGTTCCTACCATGTAGTTATCAAATGTAGCGTAGTAAGAAACAGCGTCTGAATTCATGATAAGACGGTCATAAGCGATAACTTTAATGCCGGCTTCCTTAGCCTGTGCAAGTACTGTGCCGAGTGAATCGCCATCGATAGATGCGATAACGAGTACCTGTGCACCGGATGAGATCATGTTCTCGATCTGAGAAACCTGAGTTGCGATGTCGTTAGAAGCGTACTGAAGGTCAACTTCATATCCTGCTGCCTTAAGCTGCTCTTCCATGTTGGCACCGTCCTGGTTCCATCTCTGAAGATCCTTTGTAGGCATTGCTACACCAACTTTTCCGCCGCCGGCTGCTGCAGGCTCTGCTGCGGGCTCAGCTGCAGGTGCTTCTGTTGCTGCAGGCTCTGCTGCAGGAGTCTCAGTTGTTGTCTGTGCAGCCTGTCCACATCCTGCAAGGAGTGAAGCTGCCATAACAGCTGAAAGGATACCACTTAAAATCTTTTTCTTCATTGCAATAATCCTCCCTATAAGGTTTGAATAGTTATGCAGACTCATGTCTGCGCTTTACAATAGTAAATTACCATAGAATTCATAGGAATAAATTGCGACATCAAGCATATTTTTAATCTGCTACAGGACAAAAAATAGTCGTGCTAGGATTTTTTTGCTAACACGACTAAAATTGAAACAAAATTTTGCTATTAATAGCACCAATCTGTAATTTTATTCCTTGACATTCAAATATACGTCTTCACGCAGATGGAATCCGCTGTTTATGATGACTTCATCGATATTGTCCTTGGTAACACCTATGGGCTCTATCTTCAGATAAGGGATACTCCCGTTTCCTTCCTTGTACTCGGAAAGCCCCTCGTCTACGATCTCCTCGCCCTTTGCCAGGGTAACTGCTGCCTCTGCTGCCTTCTGGGCCAGCTTCTCAATGGGCTTATACACAGTCATGATCTGGGTCCCTTCCACGATCCTCTGGCAGGCTTCAAGGTCCGCATCCTGTCCGCATACGAGTTTCTTGCCTGCAAGTCTCATTTCCGCCAGGGAAAAGACAACCCGGCTGGCCAGATCGTCATTGCCACACATGATGCCGTCAGCCTCTTTTACCAGCTCGGGATTACTGTACACATAACCACTGGCAAGCTCTGCCTTCCAGCCGTCGCAGTAGTACTCATCAAGGATCTCGACGCCATTCTTTCTCATGACATTCCTAAAGCCCTCTCTGACCATAGGAACATTCTGGTCCTTGGGCGATCCGTTGATCATAAGAACCTTGCCACCGCCAAGTCCCGCCTTTACCATAGCTTCTCCCATAAGCTCTCCGACTTTTTCATTGTCAAAAGAGATATAGAGATCCACATCAGCATTTGGAACAGGCCTGTCGTAGGCGATTACCTTGATTCCCGCATCATGAGCCTTTTTGATACTGTCCACCAGCTCCGCCGGATCAATGCAGATGATGACGATCACGTCCACATTCTTCTTTATAAAGTAGTCTATCTGGCTCTTTTGCTGTTCAACATCTCCGTTGGCATTCTGGACGTTTACCTCTGCCCCCAGCTCTTTTGCCGCAGAAACAAAGACGTCACGGTCCCTCTGCCACCTCTCGATGACAAAGGAATCAAAACACATTCCTATTTGGATCTTGTCCTGTTCCACCGCATTCATTGAACTGTTGCCGGTAGTAGTTGCTCCGCAGCCGCAGAGCATGACCCCCATCAGCACTACAGCCAGCGCTCTCCCCCAAAAACGCTTAACCCTTTTATTCATACAACTTCTCCTTGTACTCAGTAGGAGTTACCCCCACGTTCTTCTTAAAGCTCCTGCTGAAATAGTTGGGATCCGTATATCCACAGGAAACACAGATCTCCTTGATTGACAGATTGCTGCTCTCCAGCAGCTCTTTTGCCTTATCTATCCTGATGTTGGTCAGGTATTCAATGAAGTTAAGTCCGCACTCTTCCTTAAAGACCTTGCTGAAGTAATAGGGTGAGATGTTCACAACCCTGGATACGTCATCAAGGGAAATATCCTTGTCGAAGTGGTCCTCAATGTACTTCCTTGCAGTCTTGATGATATCGCCGCTTCTCTCCTGTCGCTTGTTTACTACATTTCTGCAGGCGTTCATCACCTTGTCGGTAAACCAGTCCCTGATATCCTCCGGTGTCTGAAGCTCCATGATCTGCGGAAGATAGTCTTTTCTCCCCGAGTATCGATAGGTCTGTCCGCCGTTCTGATAGGCGAGATGCTCTGCATAGAGCGCGAACTCCAGAGCCTTAAGCCTCATGGACATAAGGTCTCCGTCCATAGCCCTCTGGCACATCCAGCCTGCATACTTCTCAGTCATTACCTGGGTCTCACTAAGGTCGCCTTTTGATATCGCCTCGAAAAGAGGCTTCTCCATGCTCTTGGGATAGTCATCCTCATAATCACATCCGATTACAAGGTCGTCAACATGAGCGACAGAGCCTGTTGTAGCAATCAGCGCGTTAAGGGCTTCTCTGTAGGAATCCCCCAGCTCCCTTAATGGCTTTACGCCTCCGATACCGATCCTGAAGCTGATATCTGTCTTTTTCCGAAGGTATCTTGCCAGCTCCCTTGCCCTGTCAATGAGCTCGGTCCTCTCATTGTACTCAAGCTTGGATTCATTGCATGGTATGAGCACGGCAATCTTGTTGGCCATTACGTTTCCGACTTTACATTTGAAAAGAGATTTCACTCCCTCTCTTATCTCGTGATAGCGCCCCGAAATCTTGACCGAACTTCCGACGGCGTTGGTCATATGGTTACCCACCTGGGAATCACCACATACTATGGCCAACATATATCCGAAGTTCTCGGTTATACCAAGAATGGTCCTGTAGCTGTCTATGTCCTCTTCAAAGTGCTCCTGCAAAAGAATATCGTAGATCAGGCCGTTTTCAATGATCGGCTCTACTGTCTCGAGCTTTTCTTTTATAAGAAGGTCGTTGCTGCGCTTCTCCCTGTCGCCGTCGATCTGCGCCATAGCTCTTTTCAGAACAGATACAACCTTCATCTTCTCCATGGGCTTGGTTATGTATTCCATAACCCCCAGGGCAATGGCTTCCTTGGCATAGTCGAACTTGTCATAGGCGCTCATTACGATAAACACCGTGTTCGGGCAAAAGACCTTCATCTCCTTGATAGCTTCTATACCATTGATGCCGGGCATGTGGATATCTATCACAGCTATGTCGGGCCTGAAGTTCTCAGCCAGCTCAATAACGCTTCGTCCGCTCTTTGCGCAGGCAACTTCGCAGGTGTTTCCAAACTCTTTTTCTATTATGAATTTCATGGAATCGATAACGATACCCTCGTCATCACAAACCATCACTCTATACATTCTTCGCCTCCCATGGGAAGTGTTATAACAACTTCGCAGCCCTTGTTCTCGCCCTTGCTTATGATATCAATGGCGTCATCGTAGCCTGCAAAGATCCTTACTCTGGAGATAACATTGTCCATACCGATTCCGTTGTTGTCATAGCTGTCCTCGATATGGCTAAAGTTTCCGGTGAGAAGCTGATCTATTGTCTCCTGACTGATACCTTTTCCATTGTCGCTGATGCTGATGCAAACGCTGTCATCTCTTCTGTAAACCTTAAGGGTTATCCGGCCGGCTCCGGCCATCTCCCTGATGCCGTGATTGACCGCATTCTCTACTATGGGCTGAAGGATCATGCTGGGCATAACAAGGTCAAGAAGCCTTTCATCAACCTGCTTCTCGTAGCCGATATCTCCCGAGAATCTTACGTTAAGGATCTGGATATAGTTGTCCACCAGAGTTACTTCATCTCTGATGGTAACATCTCTCTTCTGGCTCTGCACGTTATATCTGAAAAAGTCCGCTACGGTCTGGACATATTCATAGGTACGGTCCGCTCCCTCCATCATGGCCAGCTGTGCGCCGGCATTTAGGGTGTTAAAGAGGAAGTGCGGATTGATCTGGGCCTGCAGGTACTTGAGCTGTGCATCCTTAAGATTGGCCTCCATGATAAGCTCTTTTTCCTGCATGTACCTCTCGTTGGCCATACTCTCTTTTAACTTCTCAATATAATCCTTGATGCTGACCACCATCTTGCTGAAGGCATTGATCACTATGCCGACCTCATCGTGGTAGATCGCCTTCGGAAGGGTAGCATCAAAGTTTCCTTCAGAGACTTCATCCGCTGAATCCGCCAGATTCTTAAGAGGCATGATCATGGTCTTAACAAAGCTTGTAACAATGAGCACGTTTCCTATCATTACCAGAGTCATCACAATTACTCCGACAGCCTCGAATCGTCTGAAGCCTTTTAAAAGAGCCAGATAATTGCCGGAGTTTACGGCAAAGAGCTCAATGTTAAGACTGGTAATGTACTCATCGATATCTTCATAGAGCCTTGTGCTGCTCTCGTAATAAGTCCTGTATTTCTCTACGTTTCGTCCACGCTTGGCCTCAATGGTCTGCGCCACTTCCTCAAGGTAATTCTGGGACATGTGGCGGATGTTCCTCTCCATGCGGCTGAAGGTCAGGTCTGTGACGGTGTCATTCAGAGCCTGGGTCAGATCGGAAAAGTTCTGAGCCTCGCGGTAGTACTCCTCCAGGGACTCACTGGTCTTGGAGCTAAGATACTCCGTCATGGAATCCTGCACCTTGGTCAGTGCCTCGGAAAGCTGATTGAGGGAAAGGTTGTCCTGATAGACCATCTCCATATCCTTGGACATGCTGTTGATGCCGATGATCAAAAAGATATTAACCAGGAATATGATCAGGTTGGCAAAAACGCAGGCGCTGATGATCTTAAACTGAAGGGGGCGGTTAAGGAATTTAGTCATCGCCTTCCTCCTTCATGAACTGCTCCACGTTGTCCCGGTTGATCAGGGTTACGTCTGCAAGATAGTATTCACTTATGTTTCCAAGATCATGGTAGTCAGTAAGGGCTGTGACAGCGTACTCGCCCATTTGGGCTGCGTCAATGGAGATCGTGGCATAGACACCGCCTCTTTCAATGGCACTGACTATGGCCTCCGAATCGTAATAGCCTAAAATGCTCACTTCTCCTACCATATTAAAATCAACTACAGCCTGATATGTGCAGACCGTGCTGAGCTCGTTGAGACACACGATAACATCAGGGATCTCCTCCCCAAGGAAGATATCCCTGATAGACTCCTCAACAGAGAAACTGTTGGTATTATCTACTGCGACAATTGAAACCGCGAACTCGGAATCTGTTACGTTGTCCTGATTTATGGTGTCCTGGATACTGGAGATAATGATGTTCTGTCCTGTATCCTTGGTATCTGCACTGGCCAGCACAGTGATCTTGATCTGGCTGCGCTCTTCAATGGTCTCTGATTCAATGAGCTCCTCGCGGCGTTTTTCCTTGATGATGTCTATGATCTGGCTGCCGTAAACCTTACCTATACTGTAGCTGCCCACACCGATAAAGCTGAGCCTGTCGGACCTGGTGCAGTCTCCGTAAAGGGTAACAACGGGAATTCCTGCATCAACTGCCTTGTTGATGACTCTGGACATCTCAAGGGTCTCGTTGGCGTAAACAATTATGCCGTCAACCTTGGATGCGATCGCTATCTCCATGAGTTCTTCCACAGAGTAGTCCTTACTAAACTGCTCTCCGAAGAGATCCACGTAAATGTTGCTCTCCTTACCCTTTTCAAAAGCTCCCTTGTATACCGACTGCCAGAAGTCCGATTTGTAGTTGTCGGTTATCATGACAAAGTACTTATCGTAAACATTGGATTCTGCCTGAGAGACCAGGTCTGATCTGTAGAATTTAAAAAACAGACTTCCTGCAACCAGGGTAACAAGCATGAATATCAGAGTCATTATAAGCAGCAGATACTGCCTGACTATTTTTTTCTCATAGCTGACTTCGTTTTGATTTTTCATAAGCAGATTTTAGCAGATGCGCACAAATAGAAAAAGTGGACTTTTTTGTTTTGTGCTAGACAAACACAAAAAAGTCCACTTAAAGTTCAATTTATATCAGATTGTTCTTGCGATTTCGTACATGTACTCGTTGATGTTCTTGGTCATTGCAAGAGCCTCATCGATGTCATAATCTACGAACTGTCCGTTTCTGTATCCTACTACTCTGTTGGTCTTGCCTGCTGCAAGGATATCTGCTGCGTAGCATCCCATCATTGAAGCATATACACGGTCCTTACATGTAGGGCTGCCACCACGCTGCATGTAACCAAGGATTGAAGCTCTTGTCTCAAGTCCTGTAGCAGCCTCGATACGACGGGCCATTGATGTTGAGTGGCCAATACCCTCTGCGTTAACGATGATGTGATGAGTCTTACCTTTCTTACGGTTATCGATGATGTTATCGATGATCCTCTGCTCGTTGTAGTCATACTTCTCAGGAAGAAGAATGTCATCAGCGCCGTTGGCGATCGAACACCACAGTGCGATGTATCCGGCATGACGTCCCATAACCTCTACGATTGAAACTCTCTCGTGAGAAGATGATGTATCACGGATCTTGTCGATAGCGTCCATTGCTGTGTTGATAGCTGTATCAAATCCGATCGTATAGTCTGTGCAAGCGATATCAAGGTCGATAGTTCCGGGAATTCCTACTGTGTTGATGCCCTGAGCTGAAAGCTTCTGAGCTCCGCGGTAAGATCCGTCTCCTCCGATAACTACCATTCCATCAATGCCGTGCTTACGACAAATTTCCGCGCCCTTAGCCTGGCCTTCCGGTGTTGTGAACTCCATGCAACGAGCTGTTCCGAGAATTGTACCACCTCTCTGGATGATATCTGAAACGCTGCGTCTGTCCATCTCAATGATCTCTTCATTTAAAAGACCCTGGTAGCCCTTCTTGATTCCGACAACCTTAAGTCCGTTGGCGAGAGACTTACGTACAACCGCACGAATCGCTGCGTTCATTCCGGGTGCGTCGCCACCGCTTGTAAGTACACCGATAGTCTTGATCTGCTTTGCCATAATTGTATCCTCTGTATTTCCTCTAAAAAATTAAAATCGTTACATTATTAACGTTTCCTAATCTATTATACTACCGCAGCGGCAAAAATTCTGCAATGGAAATGTTTCCGATTTAGTTATTTTTAACATTTTTGTGGAGAAAATGTTATAATTTCACTATCTTGGCTTGTTTATATATACAAGTCTGTTGTCTGTTTCACGTGTTGCGTATGAATAGAGTATTACGATATTGTCGTAATGCTCTTTTTCTACGAGATTGCTCAGGCCATACGCATAATTTCTGTAATCAACAACTCCTATCTGTTCAAAATCATCTTCCATTAAGGGTACAAGGCAATTAGCAAAGCTGTCTTTTACTATCAGGATACGGCCGGATCCTTTGCCGGGAACTATCGTATAACCATTGTTTCCGTCCAGAAAAG
>JAFSTR010000202.1 GCA_017445665.1 Butyrivibrio sp.
ACAGCCTGCTTGGCAGCTGCCATTGCGTACTGCATGAACAGGTCTGATTTCCTGATCTCCTGCATACTGTCGTAATAGTTCTTCGGGTTAAAATCCTTAACCTCCGCATCCAGACTGACTTTAAGCCCCGATGCATCGAATCTCTTTATCTTGTCTACTCCGCATACCCCGTCTTTTAAATTATTCCAAAAGGTATCCAGATCATTCCCAACAGGCGAAATTACGCCCATTCCGGTCACAACTACTCTACACATACATTCCTCCATCGACCTTGATCACTTCTCCCGTGATGTATTTTGAGTCCTCTCCTCCCAGGAAAAGCGCAAGGCGCGCCACATCCTCAGGGCTTCCCAGCTTGCCCATGGGGATCATTTTTTTCATCTCCTCAGTCTGCGTCTCACTCATCGCCGCAGTCATATCAGTCGTTATAAAACCGGGAGCAATGGCGTTGCATCTGATGTTTTTCCTGCCGTACTCCCTGGCAACAGACTTGGTAAATCCCACAATTCCGGCCTTAGACGCCGCATAATTGGTCTGTCCCTTGTTGCCCATAAGGCCCACGACTGAGCTGATATTTATAATGCTTCCCTTTCGGTTTCTTACGAAACTTCTGATAAAAGACCTTGTGACAAACATGCAGCCCTTGAGATTAACATCAATAACGTTGTCGATATCCATTACTCCAAGGCTCGGAAGCAGATTATCCCTGGTGATCCCTGCATTATTGACCAGTATGTCTATGGCGCCAAAATCTGCGATTATCTCCTGAGCTGCGCTCTCGACCTGATCAGGATCCTTGATGTCACAGATATAGAGCCTTGCTGTAACTCCAAGATCAGTCAGCTCCTTTATGGTATCCAGAGCGGCTTTGCTCTCCTTAGTGACGATGATTGCCACATCCGCTCCGTTTTTGGCAAATTCCAGGGCTATAGCCTTTCCAATGCCTCTGCTTCCGCCTGTTACAACGGCTTTCTTTCCATTAAGCATCTTTTCCAAGCTCCTCAATTACCTTCTGAAGGGATTCCATGTTATATACGTTATATATCTTTGCCCCTTCTACAGTTCTTTTAACAAATCCAGAAAGGGCCTTACCGGGGCCGCATTCTATGAAGGTGTCGACTCCGTCTCTGGCCATATTGTTCAAGGTTTCCTCCCACTTGACACTGTTACAAACCTGGTCGGAAATTGTGCTGATCATCTCCTCTTCGCTGCCGGAATAAGGCTCTGCGGTCTTATTGGCATAAAGAGGTATCTCAGGACGGCTAAGGTTATAGATCTTTCCGTCTTTCAGCTCCTTTTTAAGGCTCTTTGCTGCGCTCTCCATGTAGGGTGTATGAAATGCACCACCCACAGGAAGCTCGACAAATCTTGCCTTGAGCTCCGTCAGCTTATCCTTGAATTTCTGCATTTTAGCACTCTCACCGGAAACAACGATCTGTCCGGGGCAGTTGTAGTTCACCGGATAAACCTCATATTCTTCGCAGAGCTCTTTTAGCGCATTACTGTCCATGCGCATTACGGCAACCATGCTTCCTGTAACAGCTTCAGCTGACTTCTGCATGAACTTTCCTCTCTTGCAGACAAGCTTGAAGGCGTCCTGCTTGGAGAGGATCCCCGAAGCAGTAAGGGCAACGACCTCGCCAAGAGAGAACCCTGCCACGGCATCGGGTTTTACTCCGTTCTTTATAAGAGCCAGCGCTCCCGCCAGATCTGCAAGAAACAGACAGGGCTGAGTGTTTTCAGTCTTTTTCAGCTCTTCCTCTGACCCGGAGAACATCTGTGTAAGAGTTCCGGGGCGAATGGCCTCGGCAACTCCGTAGAAATCATGAACTTCGGGAACACTTTCAAATAAATCCTTTGTCATGCCGGGATACTGGCTCCCCTGTCCGGCAAATAAAAAAGCGATCTTTCCCATAAAAACTCCTCTTATTCTCTTCCCATAAGCGCAAATGCATCCCTGCAGATACCGGTTATTATCTCCTCGCAGGTCCCTTCGGAATTCACAAGTCCTGCAATCTGACCGCACATGCATGAACCGGTCTTAACGTCACCCTCTATCGCAGCGCGCCTGAGTGCACCGGCACCCATTTTCTCCAGTTCGTCGGGTGTGGTGGAAGGATCAAGCTCTTTTGCCTGAAAATCCCTTGTCATGCGGTTCTTCAGCGCTCTTACAGGGTGTCCGAGGCTCTTTCCGGTAACTATTGTGTCTCTGTCCTTAGCTTTTAAGACCTTTTCCTTGTAATTGGCGTGAACGTTGCACTCCTTGGCTGTAAGAAACCTGGTGCCCATCTGTACTGCCTGTGCGCCCAGCATGAATGCTGCAGCCATTCCGCGTCCGTCCGCAATTCCGCCTGCAGCTATGACCGGTATGCTTACTGCGTCCACAACCTGGGGAACAAGTGCCATGGTTGTCGTGTCGCCGACGTGGCCTCCGGACTCGCACCCTTCCGCCACAACAGCACTTGCGCCCATTCGCTCCACCATTACCGCAAGGGCAACGCTGGCAACTACACAGATAACCTTCACTCCTGCGCTTTTTAGCTGTTCCATGTATCTGGCGGGATTTCCGGCACCTGTCGTAACTACCTTGATGCCTTCTTCGCATACGACCTTAACTGCCTCATCTATATATGGACTCATGAGCATGAGATTCACGCCAAAAGGCTTATCCGTGAGGGTTTTGGCCTTCTTTATCTGATCTCTTAGCTGCTCGCCGTTACTGTTCATGGCTGCGATAAGGCCGAGGCCCCCGGCGTTTGATACGGCAGCCGCCAGCTCTGCATCTGCTATCCAGGCCATTCCTCCCTGAATGACCGGATATTTGATCCCCAGCATTTCGCAAATCGGATTTGTACTCATTCCTGTTTCCTTTCAGGCAGCATTGCTGCTTTCGATCAGCTCTACAAGCTTGTCAATTGATGTGATCTCCTGTGAAAGCTCGATCTTGCAGTCAAGCTCTTCCTGCATCTGCATTACAAGCTCCATGATGTCGAGAGAATCAAGACCGATCTCTGTGAAAGTAGCTGATGATGACACTTCAGCCTCATCCTTATCAAGATACTCAGCGATTATACGAATAATTGTTCCTTTTACGTCCTTCATTTTTTCTTCTCCTTTTCGGTGATCAAAATTGTTTTTTATCAATTCTTTGTTACAATAATCTTGGGGGTAACCCCCAAGTCAATAGTATTTTTTCAAATTTTGGGAGGGTTTTAATGACAACTTTTTCCGATTATAAAGACAACGAACAGGAATATTCACTCACCGTCAGCCAGTTCGCAAAACTATGTGGAACCACCAGGGATACCTTAAGGCACTACTATGAGCAGGACATAATCCGCCCCAAGATCGATCCAAACAACGGCTATCACTACTACTCCGCCTCACAGATCAGCTCTTTTTTCTTCATATCCACCATGAGGCAGGCCGGCTGCAGCATTGCGGAGATCAGAGAGATTGTTCACGGTTCATCAAGAGACGCTATCGAGAAGATCGCAAACTCCAAGATCCTGGAGATGCAGAGGGAGCTCTATCGCATCAACAAGAAGATCAGCGCCCTTCACCTGGGCATGTGGATCCTCGGAGAATTCGGCCGGCACAAGCAGGGAACTCCCTTTCTGATGGATATGCCTCAGCTCAGTGTCAGCAGGACTCTGATAAAAAACAAGGATTATGCCCACCACACAGCCGACATCGCCGAGGACATTTCCGCGCACCTTAGCAAATCCATCGACAAGGACTCCCTTTCCACTTTCCCGACAGGAGTATCCATATCCTATGAGGACCTGATCAAAAAGCATTACGTGTACAACAACATAATCAGCCTCTCTTTCCTTCCCGCCGACAATGATGAGACTTTTCCGGCAGAGGGAACCATGGCTGTATGCTGTCATCAGGACAATCAGGTAAAAGACTTTGAGAAGATATATCAGAAGATGGTTAATTACATAAAAAAGAACAGGCTAAAAGCCTGTTCTGATTTATATGTTGTAAGCCTCATCAACCTCTATGACAAGGAGAAAGAGCACACCTACTTTAAATATCTTTTTATTTATTGCCGTACTGACTGATTACCCGGACCTTGAGCGATAAAGTGCTCCAGCCAACTTTGCGCATATGATAATCTAAAAAGCAAGCGAGTTGCGTAATATTTTAAGTAATATTATAATTAAGATAGCACGTAAAGGAGGTATTGCTTATGGCAACGATCAGCCCCGTTTCTGATCTTAGAAATTATAATACCGTATTGGATAAGGTTGAAATTGGTTCTCCAGTTTACCTCACTGTTAATGGAAGAGGGAAATACACCATCCGTGATATTGAGGAAGACGATGAATTTGAAAAGACAAAAGCCATGCTGCAGCTTATGATTGAGCTTAATAAAGGACGTCGTTCCGGAGAGGAAGAAGGCTACGTTTCTGCGTCTGATGTCAGAGCTCGCTTTCATAACAAAAAGCATGAAAAAGTATGAATTGGTTTATTCACAGCAAGCGATTCGTGATCTCGATGATGTCTGGGAGCAGGTTGCAATGGCATCAAAGGATCGTGATATTACAGAAAAATATCTTGATGACCTTCAGGATGCAATCGAGGCGATGGCCACACATCCTAAGACGGGGACTCCATTATATTATGGAGAAACATTTACCGGATATTATCATGTGAATTTCAAGGAATATATGGCGTTTTATAGAATTGAAGATTCTAAGATGCTGGTAGATAGAATCCTCTATGCTAAGATGGATTACATCAGAAGACTTGGTCTGTAAAAGATTGCAATGTCCTTATTCATTTTCTCTACGTTTGATTAGGGTTTCTGCTATCATTTCAAGTCCCAAAATACGTATATGAAATGCAAAGTGCTCAAACGGATCCAGCATGAGCATAGCAGAGAAAACAATAGTTAGAACAATACTAACAGCTCCTATTATCCTAAATTTTCTTGTTTTATAGTAGTCGTTGATCTCTTTTGCCACATCATTTAAGGAAAAAACAGCCCATACGATCCCAAGGATTGCTATTGCCTGGTCAGTTTCAAGCAAAAGGATGATTCCGACAACACCTCTGACTATGGCATCGCCAAGGCTTATGGATGATTCCGGATATTTAAGCTCCATGAATATGTTCACAATTGCATATATGATCAGGGCAGCTCCGACAATATAAGGAGCATGATTCGCTATCATGTTTGGAAGAAGAATAAACACGATGCCCAGGGCAATAAATAGGTATATTTGTTTATCCTTTTTAAGATAAGAAAGCAATAGTTTTGACATGTGATCGGTCGGGACATATTTCATTCTGAGTGACCTCCCATTATTACACTGATTTCTTTATGAGGATTATACCATATTTATCTTTCGTTAGATGTGGTACTGATGTTTATGGTTTTTTGTGTACGCGGGAGCTATGTAACCCCCCAGGGGGCTTGAAAGTCCCGGTCCTAACATGATAACCTTGGCTCTGAAGCGAGGGTTAAAAACTATGGAGAAAATAAATATAGCCGGACACGAACTTACCTCCGGCAAGACGATAAAAGATCATATACATGTCGGCGGAACTGAGATACACATTCCCCACATCATCATCTGCGGAGAAAAGCCGGGCAAAACCGTTCTTGTCACAGCCGGCATTCACAACGCAGAATATGTCGGCATTCAGGCAGCTATTGAGCTCTCTAATGAGATTTCTCCCAAAGACCTTTCAGGAAATCTTATCATCATCCCATTAGCCAACAGGTCAGGTTTTGAAAACAGAACCATGTCCCTTGTTTATGAGGATGGCAAGAATCTCAACAGAGTCTTCCCGGGAGACAAGGATGGTTCAGCCGCGGATCGCCTGGCAAGCCTTCTGTTTGATGTTTTTATC
>JAFSTR010000203.1 GCA_017445665.1 Butyrivibrio sp.
ATGTATAATTATCCAAAATATCTCTTAAGGAGACCTGCGAAAGCTTTTCCGTGTCTTGCTTCGTCACGGCCAATTTCATGAACTGCATCATGGATGGCATCGAGGTTAAGCTCTTTTGCCTTTTTGGCAAGATCAGCTCTTCCCTGAGTTGCACCATATTCAGCATCGGCACGAAGCTCGAGGTTTTTCTTGGTAGAATCTGTGAGAACTTCACCAAGGAGCTCAGCAAAGTGAGCTGCATGTTCAGCCTCTTCCCAGGCAGCCTTCTCATAAAAAGCACCGATTTCAGGATAACCCTCACGAATAGCAACACGAGACATAGCAAGGTACATACCTACTTCTGTGCATTCACCGTTGAACATCTCACGAAGACCGTTCTTGATCTCTTCAGGAGCTGAACTAGCAACACCGAGTACATGCTCGCATGCCCAAACCTTCTCGCCTTCCTGCTTGGTGAACTTCTCAGCCGGTGCCTTACATACAGGACAAGCCTCCGGAGGAGTGTCGCCTTCATGAACGTAACCGCATACCTGACATACCCATTTCATAATAAGAAATCTCCTTTCCTGCGCTAAGTGTGCGCTCAAGTGTATAAATACACATAAATAACTGCCGTAAATTCAGAATATCACAAAGAGACAGAAAATACTCTTCATTTTATAAATATTTAAGAAAGAGCTTAGCAATTGTTTGAAAATTAATTTCATTTCGTGATAATAAATGCGATATACTAATAAGTGGAAAATATAAGTATGGAGGCTGCTGATGAATATCGTAAGTGAAAAGATAAAAAGTAATTATGATAATCTGCCCTCTTCAGAAAAGCTTGTGGCAGATTATGTACTGGAACATAAAGAGGCGCTCTTTAAACATCCTATAAAAGAGCTGGCTGAAATGTCCGGGACTACACAGGCTGCCTGGACCAGATTTGCACAGGCCATCGGGTATGACGGCCTTAAGGATCTGAAAAACGCCTACTATGCTGAGGCTAACACCAATCTGGAAAAGGTTGGAGAAAATGCGCCGAAGATTTCCTTTAAGGATGTAAATGAATATACATCACTTCAATCAATTGCTGATAATATCTGTGCAACAAGTGTACAGGCAATACAGACGACATACAGACTGTTTGCCGCTGAGGCGTTTGGTGAGGCTGTTGAGGCAATTGTGGCTGCTAAGCAGATCCAGGTATTCGGTGTAGGTACTGCAGGAATAGCTGCCTATGATCTATATTGTAAGCTGCTCAGAATACACTACAATGTTGTCTATAATCAGGATCATCACATGAGCCTGATGACGGCATCACAGATCGGCCCTGAGGATGTGGCTGTCTTTTTCTCGGATAACGCCAAAAATACTGAGATCATGCAGCTTTTTAGTATTGCAAAAGAGAAAAAAGCTGTTACAATAGCAGTTACAAAGCTCGGTAATAATGCGCTTACTACCGGCTGTGATCACGTCCTTTTTGCAACCTCACCTGAGATTGATAAAAAGAGCGGACTGAACAGTTCCAGATTTGCTCAGCTTCTTATTGTAGATACTCTCTACACAGCTATAGCAAACAGGGATTATGAGAACATCAAAGAGTATCTCAGGGATTCCTACGATGTTTTTCACAAGACAGCGAGAGAATAATTAAAGGAATGGTTTAAAAATGGAGAAAATTGCTAGCTTTACTGTCAATCATTTAGATCTTGAGCCCGGCATCTATGTTTCAAGAAAGGATAAGGTTGGGCAGGAGACCTTAACAACCTTTGATCTTAGGATGACAGCTCCCAATAAAGAGCCGGTCATGAATACAGCTGAGATCCATACACTTGAGCACCTGGGTGCAACCTTCTTAAGAAATGATCCCGAGTACAAGGACAGAACTATCTATTTCGGACCTATGGGCTGCAGAACCGGATTTTATGTGGTCCTTGCAGGAGACCTTGATTCAAAGGATATTGTTCCTCTTATCACAAGAATGTTCGAGTTTGCAAGAGATTTTGAGGGCGAGGTTCCCGGAGCCAGTCCCAGAGACTGCGGTAATTATCTTGATATGAATCTTGGAATGGCTAAGTATATATCCAGGAGATATCTGGACAACACACTGTACGGAATTGATGAGAAACATCTTGTTTATCCGGAATAAAAGGAGAAGCTGAATTGAAAATCGGAATTATTGGCGCCATGGAGGTTGAGGTAGAATCTTTAAAGGCCGCCATGACAATTAAAAACACAATAAAAAAGGCATCCATGGAGTTCTTTGAAGGAACGATCGGATCTACAGAGGTTGTAGTAGTACGAAGCGGAATCTGTAAGGTTAATGCAGGTATCTGTGTCCAGATCCTGGCAGACACCTTCGGAGTAACCCATGTGCTCAATACAGGAGTTGCAGGTTCGCTTGATGCCAGGATAAATATCGGCGATATCGTACTTTCAACGGATGCAGCATACCATGACGTTGATGCAACTGTCTTTGGTTACAAGAAGGGCGAGATCCCTCAGATGGGAGTACTCTCTTTTCCTGCGGACAGAGAGCTTATTGAAAAGGCAAAGGCAGCAATAAAAACCGCAGCACCTGATCTTGGAGTTTTCGAAGGCAGGGTTTGCAGCGGCGATCAGTTTATTTCTGACAAGGAAGTTAAGGATGCTATTATTAAAGACCTTGGCGGAATGTGCTGTGAGATGGAAGGTGCAGGAATTGCCCAGGCATGTTTTCTGAATAAGATTCCGTTTATCATCATCAGAGCAATTTCGGATAAAGCCGACGGATCTGACGTAATGGATTATCCCGAGTTTGAAAAGAAGGCAGCACACGACTGCGCTGCACTTGTAATGGAAATGATGAAGTCCATGTAATATACAAATACATATAAAAGGGAGCTGAAACCAGCTCCCTTTTATTATGCCTTAATTCAACCTGTCTTATCAGATATTTAAAAGCTTGCTGTATTCTGCAAGAGCTCCGTCTGTGTCGTGAGCAAGTACCTTCTTGGCAAGAACCTTACCGAGCTGTACACCTTCCTGATCAAAGCTGTTGATGTTCCATACAAAGCCCTGGAACATAACCTTGTTCTCAAAGTGTGAAAGAAGAGCTCCAAGTGACTTGGGATTAAGCTCATCACCGATGATGATGCTGGAAGGACGTCCGCCCTTAAAGTTCTTGTTGAGGTTCTCATCCTTCTTGCCGCATGCAAAGGCAACGATCTGAGCTGCAACGTTAGCGCAGAGCTTCTGCTGGCTTGTGCTGCCCTGAATGTCTACATCGTTCCTGAGCTGGCTGTTCTTAAATCCGATGAATTGAAGAGGAATGATGTCTGTTCCCTGGTGAAGGAGCTGGTAGAATGAGTGCTGTCCGTTTGTACCGGGCTCACCGAAGATAACAGGTCCTGTCACATAGTCTATAGGATCGCCGAAACGGTTAACGCTCTTACCGTTTGACTCCATATCAAGCTGCTGGAGATGAGCAGGGAAACGGCTGAGTCCCTGTGAGTAAGGAAGAACAGCTGTGCTCTCATATCCGAGAACGTTTCTCTCATACACACCGATAAGGGCATCAAGCATTGCAGGGTTTGTAAGAGGATCTTTTCCTGCTGCAAGCTTATCTTCCTCAGCTGCACCGTCAAGGAACTGAGCAAATACTTCAGGACCGAAGGCAAGAGAAAGAACTGCTCCGCCAACACCTGATGTTGATGAGTAACGTCCGCCGATGAAGTCATCCATGAAGAAAGCCTCAAGGTAGTTGTCGCTCTTTGCAAGAGGAGATGTCTCTGATGTAACTGCGATCATATGCTTTGAAGCATCGAGTCCTGCATTCTTAAGTGCGTTTATTACAAAAGACTCGTTTGTAAGTGTCTCAAGTGTTGTACCTGATTTAGATACAAGAATAAAGATTGAATGAGCTGCATCTATCTGGTTCAGAACTGCTGATGCATCGTCGGGATCTACATTGCTGATGAACTTGGCTTCCATCTTGAAGTTGCCTGTTCTGTGAGCCCAGTTCTCAAGAGCAAGATACATA
>JAFSTR010000204.1 GCA_017445665.1 Butyrivibrio sp.
TCAAGCTCTGCCGTGGCACTTCTTGTACTTCTTGCCGCTTCCGCAAGGGCATGGATCATTAGGATATACTTTGTTCTCTTTTCTGATGGTATGAGAAGCCTTCTCTTCCTTGTAGAGCTCTTTTCTCTTGTCCTCATCAAAGATTGCCTCCCACTCAGGAAGATTGTAAAGCCAGTCAGCACCGGCATTTACCATGTTCTTGTAAAGGAGCTCCTTCTCAAAGCCGAGGTTAACTACTGTATCCTCTTCCATCTCCTCGATAGGATTCTGCTCCTTAAGGCTGTCGTTGATACCGTCAAGGAAGCCTGTCATAGTCATGATATCAATGCCAAACTTGTCAGCAAGCTCTTTAACTGTACCCTTAACAACCTCATCAGGGTTCTTTAAAAGCTCAGCATAGATATCTTTTTCCTTCTGAAAATAATCTGTCCAAAGTCTCTGAAGATCGCCCTTATTGGCTGTCTCAGAATACGCCATGTCGCGCCACTGTTTTAATAATGCCATAGTTATTTCTCCTGTTTCTAATAATTCTTACCAAAAAAATTAATGTATGCAGTACATCTACATACATTCAATCTATTTTAATATATTAGGCAAAATATGGCAACTATCGCATAGACATCAGAGGGCTGAGCATTTATTATATATTTAATAATTATGCAAAACAGGAGTGATCACGCTTATGAATAAGATTCTAGAGAGTATCAAAAACATCGACCAGCTCCCGAAGAGAACAGCAATGACCCTCTTTGGAGTCATCATCTGCGCTATAAGCGTCGGAATATTCAAGATCGCAGCCCTTGGCGTTGATCCGTTCCAGTCCTTTATGGCGGGACTTGACGCCCTCATCCCCATCGACTTCGGTACCCTGTACGTTATCACAAACGCAGTACTGCTGCTGTTTGCCCTGATATTTGACAGGCACTACATCGGAATAGCAACCTTTATCAACCTGTTCCTGCTTGGCTATATCACTCAGTTTACTTATGCATTTCTTCAGACGGTTATTGTGGATCCTTCTATCCCGGTCCGCATTGCCTGTCTGGTTATAGGCGTTGTTATCATCTGCTTCGGTTCAGCCTTCTACATGACAGCTGACCTTGGTGTTTCAACTTATGACGCCGTTGCGCTGATCATTGTCAACACCTGGAAAAAAGGCAAGTTCCAGTATGTCAGGATCATCACCGATATCGTTTGTGTCATCCTTGGCTGCGCGCTATTCCTTATGGCCGGCGGCACGATAGGACAGATTCCGACAATCGCCGGGATTGGAACCATCATCACAGCATTTTTCATGGGTCCTCTCATCGAGTTCTTCAACGTTCACATCGCAAGACCCATACTTAATAAATGACATCGGAGGAGTATATGAAGATCAATTTTACCAAGATGCACGGTTGTGGAAACGACTACGTTTATATTGACGGGGGAAAAGAGCTTGTACCTCAGGAAAAGAAATCCGAACTGGCCATTAAGGTTTCAGACCGCCACTTCGGGATTGGCTCAGACGGGCTTATATTCATAAATCCTGTGGATGACCCTTCCGTTGATTTTGAAATGGAAATGTATAACGCAGACGGATCAAGATCCGAGATGTGCGGAAACGGCATAAGATGCGTAGCCAAGTATGTTTATGACCACCGGCTCACCGATAAGAAGAACCTGACAATAGTAAGTGCGGGGAAAAAGAAATTTATCGACCTTACAGTTAACGAAGATAACCTGGTAGAGCGCGTCAAAGTAGATATGGGTTCGCCAATCCTCAGCGCACCTCAGGTTCCGGTAACTGTTTCTGCAGGCTATGACAGTCTTCCGGATGCCGGTCTTTCAAACATCCCTTCGGATGTCTGCTTCAGGGCACCTATAACTGCTGCCGGAAGAGATTGGGAGATAACCTGTGTTTCCATGGGTAATCCCCACGCTGTAGTCATTCTTCCTGATGACTTTGATCTTGCGAACTTTGAAATAGAGAAGTTCGGACCCGAATTTGAGAATCACCCGTCCTTCCCAAATCGCACCAATACTGAGTTTGTGAAGATAGATGACAGGAACAATGTTCACATGAGAGTATGGGAGCGCGGAACAGGAGAAACCCTCGCCTGCGGAACCGGATGCTGCGCCACAACCGTAGCGTGCATCTTAAACGGTCTCACAGGCAATACTGTAAATGTCCATGTCCTTGGTGGCATCGTAACCTGCACCTGGGACGGCAACGGAACCTCTCCCGTCATCATGGAAGGCCCGGGAACTACAGTTTTTGAGGGTACAATTGAGATCTGATCTCATTAAAAAATAACGGATTTAGGGCCATGGCCTTAAATCCGTTTTCCATTTTCTCTTGCAATTATATATATTCTCTCGCTGTCTTCGTTCGGCTTTTCATGGGTATCCGCATCAATAGCCTCCACGAATTCAAGCCCTGCTTCCTCGACAAATCCCTTCATCTCCTCCAGTGTATAGCCTCTCTGGAAGTGGGTCTCAACCGACCTTCTGAAGACCTCATCCTTTTCATCACACCTTGCAAAGATTGTCAGATCATACTCATTGATGTGCTCATCCTCATGATAGTAATTATCCCAGATGAAGCTGCAATCCTCTCTGTTCTCAGCGATCGTGGTATCGCCTATCACATCTCTGTATTTGTGAAGAGTATTGAAATCAAATATGAAAAGACCTTTCGGATAAAGGAAATTGTTCACCAGCTTAAAGGTATCTATAACCTCCTGATCCTCCAACACATAATTTATGCTGTCACAGACACTTACTATGGTTCCTGCAGTACAGTAAAGGTCGAGCTCCCTCATGTCCTGCTCCAGGTACATGATATTGTAGCCCATTTCCTGACTCTTCATCCTGGCAAGATTGAGCATGTCGGGTGATAAGTCAATTCCCATGATGTCATAGCCAAGTTTGTAGAGCTGCTGGGTAAAAGAACCTGTTCCGCAGCCAAGTTCCACGATGAGGTTCTTTTCCTCATCCAGCGCCTGCTCGGAATCCTCAGCGGTATCATATTCTTCTGTGAGCTCTTTTCCCTGACCTGTACCTGACCTTACCGGCTTGGAAATGCCGTACTTCTCAATAAGTCCTGCAACAAAAGTACCCCATACTTCGTATGGGGTCTCGTCCATAAAGGTGTCATATACTGCTGCAAAATCTGTATATGCTTCCATTTATATTCTCCTGTATGGGCGCCCGGCCCTTCTATCAGCTACAGTTATCAGCCTGTGATTCCTACATATGCTCCAAATCCGAGTGCTGATACAACGCTTACGATCACAGCTGCCAGTGCAATTCCGCAGACAACAGCGGTTACTGTCTTCTTAAAATCCATATCCAGGATGCTGGCTGCAAGAGTTCCTGTCCATGCTCCTGTTCCGGGAAGCGGTATACCTACAAAAAGCATAAGCGCAACGAACAGTCCCTGTCCTGCCTTAGCCTGTAGCTTCTGTCCACCCTTTTCTCCCTTTTCAAGGCAGAAGGTAAAGAACTTACCGATCACCGGCTTGTCTTTTCCCCACTCAAGGATTTTCCTTGCAAAGAAATAGATGAGAGGCACAGGGACCATGTTTCCGATTGCGATAAGAACATATCCAAGGATCAGGTTGAAGCCTGTACCTGTTAGATTAAAGCCGTGTGCAATAGGGATCGCTCCCCTGAGCTCGATAAGTGGCACCATTGAAACGATGAACACTGTAATATACTGGCCGATCAGTGACTCTTTAAAAAATGCTAACATAAAAATTCCCCTTAATTATTATTTGCCAAGATATTCTTTCAAAACCCCTATGAGCCTGTCCATCTCCTCGTCTGTACCGATGGAAATTCTCAGATATTCGTCAATCCTTGGCTTATCAAAGCGACGCACTATTATATCATGCGAGCGCAAATAATCAAATATATCCTTGCCGGTTTTCTCAGGATGACGTGCAAAAATGAAGTTTGTTGCCGAATCCCCGAATTCAAATCCAAGCTCTTTTAACTGAACCTTGACGCGCTCTCTGGTAGCAACAACCTTCGCTGTTGTCTCTTCAAAGTACGCCCTGTCATTCATGGCTGCTGCCCCGAGCATGAGAGACGGCATGTTCATTGTGTATGAGTTAAAAGAGAACTTGGCATCAAGAAGGTACTTGATCAGCTTCTCGCATCCGAAGGCGTAGCCTATGCGAAGCCCTGCCAGTGACCTTGACTTGGAATAAGTTCTTACAACAAGAAGATTGTCATACTTATCTATAAGAGGAAGTGCACTCTCTGCCCCAAAATCAACATAGGCCTCATCAATGATGACAACTACGTCCCTGTTGTTTCTGATTATATCCTCTATGGCATCAAGCGGAAGCTTGACTCCTGTGGGAGCATTAGGATTGGCAATAACAACACCGCCGTTCTCTCCGTAATAATCCGCAGGATCGATCGTGAAATCATCCCTTAAAGGCATCTGCTTGTAGGGAATCCTGTACAGATCAGCCCACACGTCATAAAACGAATAGGTTATATCCGGGAAAAGAATCGGTTTCTCCGAATTAAAGAATGTAAGGAAGGCCATGGACAATACATCGTCGGAGCCCACTCCCACAAAGACATTCTCTTTTTTCACATCGTAGAAAGAGCTAATTGAATCCACCAATACCGAGCATGCAGGATCAGGATATTTCCTGAAGTCCGAAAGCTCAGTCTCCTCATAGGCCTTATACACCAGAGGTGACGGCGGATAAGGATTTTCATTTGTATTGAGCTTGATTATATTCCTGATCTTAGGCTGTTCACCGGGTGTGTAGGGCACAACCTTTCTAACGTACTCTTCCCAACTCATATCTGCTCCACTTTCTCACTAATATACTTTCATCAGTTTCCGTACATGAGAATCACTGTCAATTATACGGACTGCACCTTTCAAAATCAAGTTGGCAAAGTTATGCAGTTTTTGTTTTGCAAAATATTGTCAGAATATTTAGTCTTCTGCCCACGCTATAAGGTTAAAATGCCCCTAAGCCGATATATCTATTGAACGCTACGGAAAGCATGGATCTTCAAGGATGAGTTACAACTTCATCGATATGAAGGTCCTTTTTTTGCGGCCAAAAACGGGCTTTTGCAGAGGTGCTCCTGTGTGTACAGGATCAAAAACGCACACTCTTTGCGACCCTGTGGGGCAAAACGGTGCCTTCATATCCCAAAGGAGGTACCATGAAAATTGCGCAAAGTAATGTGCACCTTGTCTCCTCAAACAGGTATTTTGAGGAGAACAGCATCTCGGTTCAGAGCGGTACCATGACAAGAGGGTCTTTCCTTGAGAGTCTGCAGAATCAGGAAAAGAAACTCGACACCCTTGAACTGAGTGATGAGGCGACAGGTGGTGCTGAACCTGCCGCATTAGGAAGTGAAACCTACACTTCCTTCAAGCCCTCTAAGACTGAATATCTAAACAGTTTCGATGCCACCTTGGAAGATCAGATATCTGAACTTCGAGCATCACTGCTGGATCGGATACTTCGCCTTCTCCAGATCTTCGGAGGCGACAACCAGTCAAGGGGCTTTAAGAACACACTGTCAAATACCGCAAACATGTTGACCGAAAACTCTTTTGTCAAAGTAACTACAGTCTCCATGACACACATTCAGCAGGAGGAGACCACCTTCAGCGGAACGGGCACAGCCCTCACCGAAGACGGACGATCAATCGACTTTGGAGTCAGCTTCTCAATGTCCAGGCGCCTTACCGAATATGCCGGCATGAGCGTAGCAAGCGCCGTAAGTTTAATTGACCCTCTGGTTATCAATGTGGGAAGTGATGTGACACACATCAGTGATCAGTCCTTCTTTTTTGATCTGGACTGCGACGGCAAGGAGGAGAAGATTTCAAACCTCGGAAAGGGCTCAGGATTCCTGGCCTATGACAAGAACGGAGACGGCAAGATAGGTAACGGCTCCGAACTTTTCGGGACAAAGAGCGGAGACGGATTTGCCGATCTGGCTGCCTATGACAATGATGGCAACGGATGGATTGACGAGAATGATGAGATCTATGAAAAACTCAGCGTATGGATCCGGAACGAAGACGGCACCGACTCACTCCTTAGTCTGCAGGAATCTGATGTGGGAGCTATTTTCCTTGGCAATGCGGAAACAACCTTCACACATCAAAATGCTGATTTTATGACAGCAGCCATGATGAGATCCTCCGGAGTTTTCCTTAGAGAAAGCGGAGGCGTAGGTCTTGTGCAACAGGTTGATCTTGCTGCACTGTAAACCCATAATGCACAAAAACAAAATTGCCCGGGTGGAAATGTCTCCACTCGGGCTTATTGTTTTCACTATTTATTCCTGTATATCCCTCTCGCGGACTCCGTTAACTTCTCCGCTGAGGAAGTGTCTTCTGCAGACCGATACGTAGGATTCGTTTCCTCCCATCATGATCTGCTCACCGTCTCTTACGATCTTGCCATCGCAGACTCTCGCATTAAAGTGAGCTCTTCTTCCGCACCAGCATACAGTGGGAACTTCCTCGATATAGTTCGCAATCTCCATAAGGCGCTTGGAACCGGTAAACAGATGACTTGTAAAATCCGTTCTGAGGCCGTAACAAATGACCGGCAGATCATATCTGTCCACAACTTCAGCCAAAAGATCTACCTGCTCCTCTGTAAGGAACTGAGCCTCATCCACAAGCACGCAGTCAAGCTTCTTCCATGCATCTGATTTCCTGGTAAACCATTCGTTTACAACCTCATCAAGAAAATCCTCAACAAAGATGCAGTCAGCCTCAAGTCCCATTCTGGATTTGACTTTCTTCTCACCGTCTCTGTTCTCGATACCGGGCTTAAGCAGAATACAATTCTGTCCCTTCTCAATATAGTTATACCTTACCATCAGAGCGTTTGCAGTCTTGGAGCTCCCCATAGCCCCATACCTGAAATATAGCTTACCCATAAGTTCCCCCTACCGTTTATTATTTATCTTTCTTTTTAACTGCCTCAAAATCGGTTCCGAATATATAACGCCTTACCGGCATAAGTGCTGAGATAAGAATCTGTCCAAAGAGAACACAGGTAATGATCTCTCCTGCTCCTACTGTAAGCACAAAAGCCGGAAGTGTTGAAATATGAATACCCAGCAGATCAAAGGATCCGTCAAAACCATATGCATACTTAAGGACAAAAGGAATGATCACGGCATTGGAAATAACCGGTGGCAGTGAGCAAAGAAATCTGTTCTTCCTGAGCATGTAGGTTCCGATGGCACCGATAAGTGTTGCCAGTGATCCAAAAATAACATCCGGAAGTGCTCCACCGAAAAAGATGTTTGAAATGATGCATCCAATGGTCACTCCGGGAATAGCTGCGGGTGTGAAATAGGGAAGGATCGTAAGACACTCTGAGAATCTTACCTGGATTGCTCCGCTGGCAAGATCAAATCCTGCTGCCAGTGCAGTAAGTACTACGTAGAGTGCTGCGATAACTGCCCCGTGTACGAGGTAAATTACATTGTTGGTTGTTTTGTTCATTGTTGGTTTCCTCCATAAATATATAAATAGTTACCAACTGCAACCATGCGGTAATGTCACCTCCCATATAATCACAGTTTAGATCAAACAAAATAGTATAAACAGATTAACTGCTTTTTGTAAAGAGGGGATTACTCCTGCCCCTGCAGAAGCACAAGCTTGTTGTATGGTATCTCGATTCCTTCTTCCTTGAATCTGTTCATTATCTCAACAAGACATTCTGAACATGTCCTTGGATTGTCCCTAAAGTCCTCGGTCTCAACCAGAGCCTGCA
>JAFSTR010000025.1 GCA_017445665.1 Butyrivibrio sp.
AAGAGCTTGGAGTGACACTTGATGAGGATAGAGCAGGGGAAAAGATTGGCGGCGATACGGGAAATCTGTTCGCTGCCATACCCGGAAAGGGCGGGCTTAAGGACGCGGTTCCCATTCTGTTTTGCGCTCACATGGACACAGTATCTCCCGGACTTGGTAAAAAGATAATTGTCCATGAGGACGGGAAAATAACCAGTGATAAAACTACAGTACTTGGGGCAGACGACAGAGCTGCCCTTGCTGTTATTTATGAAGGCTATCGGCAGATACTTGAGGAAGGCGCTGATCACGCACCAATTGAGCTTTTGTTTACGCCGGCAGAGGAGACCTACACAGTTGGGGCATCTGCCTTTGACTATTCCGTGGTAAAGGCAAAGAAGGCCTTCGTACCTGACTGCAGTGGTGATTTCGGCGTTTATTCATCCCAGGAACCGACCCTTATCTACTTTGAGATAACGATAAAGGGCAAGTCTGCTCATGCAGGATTCGAGCCGGAAAACGGCATAAATTCCATAGCTGTTGCGGCTTCTGCCATTAGCAGGATAAAGCAGGGATGGGTTAATGATCACACATCACTTAACTTCGGTACCATTGAGGGGGGAACTGTAAGCAATGCGGTTTCGGCGCAGGTACTGATAAAGGGTGAGATAAGAAGCGCAATCCACGAGGATGCACTTTCTGCATTTGAAAATGTCAGGAAGGTCTTTGAGGAAGAGGCGGCTTTGATCGGCGCATCGGCAGAGTTTTTCAGCGACATAAGGCTGAAGGCCTACAAGGCCAACGAGAGCGAGACGGGAAGCGCACTTGAGCTTTATAACAGGGCACTTGCGGCGATAGGAGAAAGCTCTTTTCCCAAGAAATCCTTCGGCGGAAGCGACAACAACGTACTGGTTAGGAACGGGATCGACGGGCTCTGCATCTACAATGCGATGCATGAGATCCATACGGTTAATGAATATACAACTGTAGAAGAACTTGTTAAGTTGACACAGCTCATAAGGAATATCATGACGGGCTGATGAGGTTATTGAAAACATTAAATAATGGAGGGGAGATAAAATGGGAAAGACATACGACAGCATTCTTGAACTGGTGGGACACACACCGATAGTTCAGCTTCACAAGCTGGAGGCGAAGGAGGATACAGCAGCACACATTTATGCAAAGCTCGAGTTCTTTAATCCTACTTCAAGTGTTAAGGCACGTCCTGCTCTTAATATGGTGGAAGAGGCAGAAAAGGACGGAAGACTTAAGCCCGGCGGAACCATCATCGAGGGAACCAGCGGAAATACAGGAATCGGACTTGCGGCTGTTGCTGCAGCCAAGGGCTACAAGTGCATCATCTGCATGCCTGATAATCTGTCAAAAGAGCGCCTTCTGACCCTTAAGAGTTTTGGAGCAGAGGTGGTTCTTACCGATTCCAAACTCAACATGGCAGGAGCAGGTGGCAAGGCTGCTGAGATCCTGGAGAAGACGCCGGGAGGAGTCATCATGGGACAGGGTGGAAACCCTGCAAACCCGGGAGCACATTATAAGACAACGGGTCCTGAAATCTGGGAGGATCTTGACGGCAAGGTGGATATTTTCCTTGCTGCATCGGGGACAGGTGGAACAATTTCAGGAGCAGGCGAATATCTTCGGGAGCAGAACCCTGATGTTGAGATCATCGCAGTTGAGCCCAAGGGAAGCGCTGTTTTAAACGGCGGAGAACCCGGCCCCCACAAGATCCAGGGGATCGGCGGAGGTGCAACACCTCCTGTAACAAAGGTAGAGCTCTTTAACGAAGTGATCGATGTCACTGATGAAGATGCCTATGAATATGCCAGACTCATTCCCAAGCTTGAGGGCTTCTCAGTGGGAATCTCTGCAGGCGCAGCACTATGGGCAGCCGTTCAGGTGGCAAAACGTCCCGAGAACAAGGGCAAGAACATAGTTACCATCATTCCGGATAACGGTGACAGATACCTTTCAAGCGATCTTTACGACTGATAAAGTTTTGCAATAAGTAAACCATATACCCCGCTATAAGCTTTCTTTAATTTTCAAAGCTCTTTTACCGTGATAGTATCAATATATCAAAACAAACGAACATAATTGATTGGAGGAAATCATCATGGCAGATATAAAGCAGAGCGCATTAGAACTTATTGGGGGAACACCACTTCTTCAGCTGAACAATTACAGCAAGAGTGCAGGTGCAACAGATGCAACAATCATTGCTAAGCTGGAGTATTTAAATCCCGCAGGATCGGTTAAGGACAGAGTTGCCCTTGCAATGATAGAAGATGCAGAAAAGAGCGGCAAGCTCAAGGAAGGCGCAACAATCATCGAGCCTACCAGCGGAAATACAGGAATCGGACTTGCAGCAGTTGCAGCAGCCAAGGGATACAGAACAATCCTTACACTTCCTGAGACCATGAGTGTTGAGAGAAGAAATCTTCTTAAGGCTTACGGCGCAGAGATCGTTCTCACAGAAGGCGCAAAGGG
>JAFSTR010000205.1 GCA_017445665.1 Butyrivibrio sp.
CCTTCTCCGATCCCGCCACCGACATTCAGATGGCCGGATGCATTGGGCTCCATGATAACGTAAGGGTTACTTACATAGCCCTTTACATTTCCCTTGTTATCTGCTGTTGCCAGGACGCTCTTAAGCGGGCCGTCTCCGTCCATCTTGACTGTTATGAGGTCGGAATCGTTATCCATCATGGTTCCCATCATTACTGTACCGGTCATAAGTCTTCCCAGTGCTGCTGCCGCGATAGGCGACAGTCCATGAGCCTTTCTTCCGTACTCCGCAAGATCCTTTGTTGTTGCAGCGAAAGCTCTGATCTGGGCATTTCCTGCAGTTGCTCTTACCATGTAATCTTTATATGCCAATTTACCAATCCTCTTTTCTTATCCTGTTATATCTTTGTAGCACTCAGGTCTTCTGTCCCTGAAAAGTCCCCAGGAAAGCCTGTTTCTGCGTATCTCATCAAAGTCATACTCCGCATAGATTATCTCTTCTGCATCCCTTGAAGCCTTCGCTATGCACTCGCCTGTCTCATCAGTAAGAAAGCTTGTTCCATAGAAGCACAGAGACGATTTCTGTCCTCCGTTTTCCTCGGAGGGTTCAACATATTCTGAGCCGATCCTGTTCGCTGCCGCAACAGGTATAATATTTGCGGCGGAGTGTCCCTGCATTGTCCTCATCCAGTGACCCGAGCTGTCCACATTTAGAATAGGCTCAGATCCAATGGCTGTCGGATAGAGGATTATGTCTGCCCCCTTAAGTGCCAGGCATCTTGCGGTCTCCGGGAACCACTGATCCCAGCAGATTCCGACTCCAACTCTTCCATATCTCGTCTCAAACACCTTAAAACCTGTATCTCCCGGTGTGAAATAGAACTTCTCCTGATAATAATGATCATCCGGGATATGAGTCTTTCTGTACACCCCAAGGAGTTTACCGTCTGCATCGATCATGACCACAGAGTTGTAGAGCTCGTTTTCATCCTTCTCATAGATACTGATGGGCATTACCACAGAAAGCTCTCTGCAGAGATCGCTGAAATACTTAACCGCAGGATTATCCAGAATTTCTGTGGCGTACTCATAGTAGTCGTATCTTCTCTCCTGGCAGAAGTACTTTCTCTCAAAGAGCTCCGACAAAAGAATGATCTTAGCGCCTTTTTCTGCCGCCTTCCTCGTAAGCTCCCCTGCCTTTTCAATATTTCTTTTAACCTGCTCTTCATCAGATGATGCAATCTTTCCGCATGCAAACTGAACGCAGGCAACCTTTATCTTTTCACTCATCGTTTAATCCCTTCACATTGGAATCTGTTGTGTTATGCAGTGAATGTTTCCACCGCCCAGAAGTATAGGTCTTGCATCAATTCCGATTACTTCCTTCTCAGGTAAAAGAGCCTTAAGCGTATCCAAAGCCTTCTTATCGCTCTCTTCGTTTCCGTCCCCAAACTGAGGCACCAGAGCTGCTCCGTTTACAAAATAGAAATTGACATAGCTTGCTGCCAGTCTCTCTCCAACTTCCCTCCGGTCCTCGCCCTCTTCAAACTCATAGTTTGAAAGGTCATCTTTATCTATAAGGACAGGGTTCTCAGGAATATAAAGCTTGTGAACCCTGATCTTTCTGCCACAGGCATCAGTTACACTCTCAAGGTAGTCAAGATCTGCCTTTGACATCTGATACTGAGGATCGTTTTCATCGTCGGTCCAGGCAAGGACCACTTCTCCCGGCCTTATAAAAGCACACACATTGTCCACGTGCTCATTGGTCTCATCGTTGTAGATTCCCTTCGGAAGCCATAATACCTTTTTGGCCCCAAGGTACTCTTTGAGTTTTTCTTCAATCTGCTCCCTGGTCATGGAGGGGTTTCGCCCTGCGCTCAAAAGACAGCTCTCTGTGACCATGACTGTTCCCTCGCCATCGCAATGGATGGATCCGCCTTCGAGAACAAACGGCGCAGCCTCGTATGCATCGACCTCCATGGTCTCCAGAAATGAAAAGGCTACCTTATCATCCTTATCCCAGGTGGCATAAAGACCATCCACCTCTCCACCCCAGGCATTGAAGCTCCAGTTTATGCCCCGGATATCCCTTCCGGGATTTACTAAAAAGGTTGGTCCCACATCCCTTGCCCAGGCATCATTACTGTCTGTCTCAAAGATAAAGCATCTCTCCGAGAGCTCTTTTTCCAAAAGCTCATCTCCCCGGCAATGGGAAGTGATAAGCTCATCCATAAAAGCATCTGCCTCGGAAATATAGTCTTTTCCAGCCAGAAGATAGAGATTCTCTCTCTTTAGTATCTCTATAAATACACTTCCAAAAGACTTCAAGGTCTCAGTGCGATCTTTCCCCCAGCTTCCGGGACGAGTCGGATATATCATTAAAGTCCCGTCATGAGGCGAAAACTCTGCAGGCATAAAATAGCCGTCTTCAATTGGTTTTCTGCTGATGATCTCCAATATGTCTCCTTTTCAAAAAGGCTCTGATATCAGAGCCTTGTCTTGAAATCGTAATAATTAAAGGTTCGAAGTATCTCTGCTTCTCCGTCTTCATGCAGCAGCGAAATGCTCGGAAGTGCCATTCCGTTAAAGGTGTTGTTCTTAACAAAGCTGTAGATGGCCATATCCTCAAA
>JAFSTR010000206.1 GCA_017445665.1 Butyrivibrio sp.
ATCTTAAAAAGAGCTATAACCGTCAGAGACAGGCTATGATCACTCAGGAGATCACAGAGGTTGTCAGCGGAGCCAAAGCGCTTAAGCGCAGCAAGGAAGTTAAGAAGCATGGAAAACGGTAAGATTATCCAGGTCATGGGACCTGTTGTAGACGTACAATTTAAAGACACTCAGCTTCCATATATCAGAGATGCTTTGACTGTTAATGTTAACGGCGAGAAGAGAGTGATGGAGGTATCCCAGCATGTGGGCGGAGATATCGTAAGATGCATCATGCTATCTCCCAGTGAAGGCCTCTCCAAAGACATGGAGGTTACCTCAGAAGGAGGCCCTATCAGCGTCCCTGTTGGAGAAGAGGTTCTGGGAAGACTTTTTAACGTATTTGGCGAGCCCATCGATAAAAAGGGGGATGTGCAATCTTCAGATAAATGGGAGATCCACAGGAAACCGCCAAAGCTTGAGGACCAGAGCCCTGTTGTACAGATACTTGAGACAGGAATTAAAGTAATTGACCTTCTTGCGCCGTATGCAAAGGGAGGTAAAATAGGTCTTTTCGGAGGCGCCGGTGTAGGTAAGACTGTGCTTATTCAGGAGCTTATCCAGAATATTGCGACAGAACACGGCGGATATTCCATATTTACAGGTGTGGGAGAGCGTTCTAGGGAAGGAAACGACCTCTGGACTGAGATGACACAGTCCGGAGTTATTGATAAAACGGCGCTTGTCTTCGGTCAGATGAATGAACCGCCGGGAGCCCGTATGAGAGTTGCCGAGACCGGCCTTACGATGGCTGAGTATTTCAGAGATGTCAAGAATCAGGATGTGCTTCTTTTCATTGATAATATCTTCAGATTTGTACAGGCCGGTTCCGAGGTTTCATCACTTCTCGGCAGAATGCCTTCAGCCGTAGGATATCAGCCTACTCTGGCAACTGACCTTGGAATGCTCCAGGAGAGGATAACATCAACAAGAAACGGTTCAATAACATCTGTTCAGGCAGTCTATGTGCCTGCGGATGACCTTACAGACCCTGCGCCTGCTACAACCTTTGCGCACCTTGATGCTACAACGGTTCTCTCACGTAAGATAGTGGAACAGGGTATCTACCCGGCCGTTGATCCTCTTGAATCCTCAAGCCGTATTCTCGAGGAGAGCATTGTGGGTACAGCGCACTATGCGACAGCTATGAAGGTCCAGGAGATCCTTCAGAAGTATAAAGAGCTTCAGGATATCATTGCGATCCTTGGTATGGAGGAACTTTCTGAGGAGGATAAGGCAACGGTCCACAGAGCCCGTAAGATCCAGAGATTCCTTTCCCAGCCGTTCCACGTAGCTGAGCAGTTTACAGGTCTTAAGGGTAAGTATGTACCTCTTTCAGAGACCATCAAGGGCTTTATGTATATCATAGGCGGAGAGATGGACAAATACCCGGAAGCTGCTTTCTTCAATGTCGGAACCATTGACGAAGTGGCTCAGAAGGCTAAGGATATTGAGGCTTAAAGATGAGTGAGAATATCAAGACCTTTCACCTCAAGGTCATTTCTATCAATGGAATATTCTATGATGATCAGGCTCAGGAGATCATTCTGCCCTGCTATGATGGGGAACTGGCGCTGCTTTACGGGCATGAAGAGATGATCTATGCTATTTACGACGGAACCATCAAGATCAAGAAACCCGATGGTAAGTGGATTTTTGGTGTTGTTAGTATTGGTTCTGTGCAGTATACTGTTGACAATGAGTGCATTGTGCTGGTCAATACCGTAGAGAATCCTGCAGATATCGACAAGCACAGAGCTCAGGAAGCCTATGATCAGGCTATGGAGCATCTTAAACAGCAGCAGTCCATGAAGGAATTCAGGAAATCTCAGGCAGGACTTGCAAGGGCCATGGCGAGACTCAGTGCTGCCTCCAAGTACAAAGATTAAAAGAAAAGTTGGTGGGAAATATTGTTGATAAAAAATAAGAGAAATAAGCTTTTTTGTATTACAGCTTTATTATCATGTATATTTGTTACAGGCTGCGGCAAGAATGATGATCCGGAGCTTGAGGCCTACAAGGAGAGCATGACATTGTTCTATCAGAACCTTGCATCCTATGATGATCAGATAAATGCCCTTGATCCTGACGATGAGGCAGCTAAATTACAGCTCCTTGATATTCTGGATCAGATGAACGAAAGCTATAAGACTATGTCCGAGACACCGGTTCCGGATCAGTTTTCGGGAATTGCAGACATCTCAGTTGAAGCGGCTGATTACATGCAGAAGGCTGATGAATTCTATCATATGGCTTATGATAATGAGTTTGACTCTGACTCGGAGATGCTTGCAGCCCAGTATTATGAGAGAGCCAACAGCAGGGCTCAGGTAATATTACAGGTACTTCACGGAGAAGTTCCTGAGGGCGAGGGAGTTTCGGTAGAGACTCAGAGCACCTATGAATTTTCAACAATAGATTCAAGCACTGATGGCTAAATGTCAGTGCTTGTTTTGCATACAGGGAAATAATATGTCTAAAAACAGTGATAATTCATTTATTTACGCCATAAAATTCATAGCCTGTCTCTTTGTCATAACCATCCATGCGCCCTTTGACGGCGTGATCGGCGATGTTGTCTTTGCGCTGTCCAGATTTGCGGTTCCGTTTTTCTTTGTGATCTCCGGAAGATTTCTTTTGGTAAAA
>JAFSTR010000207.1 GCA_017445665.1 Butyrivibrio sp.
GCCACCCGGTCAATACCAAACAGTAAAAATCAACTGTGGTCATCCCATTGTGGTCAAAATGTGGTCAGATTCTTTCCTCAACCCCGCAAACCCGCATGAATACTGGGCTTATTTGTCCAAGCTTTTAAGTGTCGGGAAGAGCAAAACATCTCTTATGGTTGCACTATCAGTCAACAGCATGCAGAGTCTGTCGATACCGTATCCGATGCCACCTGTAGGAGCCATACCAACTTCGAGGGCATTGAGGAAGTCCTCGTCGGTGTGCTCAGCTTCTTCGTCGCCGGCTGCTGCGTTGGCATCCTGAGCTGCGAAACGCTCACGCTGGTCGATAGGATCGTTGAGCTCTGAGTATGCGTTGCACATCTCCCATGTGTTGATGAAGAGCTCGAAACGCTCAACCTTCTCAGGGTCAGATGGCTTTTTCTTGGTAAGAGGTGAAATAGCAAGAGGATGATCCATAATGAATGTAGGCTGGATCAGGTTCTTCTCGCAGAACTCCTCGAAGAAGAGGTTGATGATGTCGCCCTTGGTGTGGCGGTCCTCAAACTCGATGTGGTGCTCCTTGGCAAGAGCCTTAGCCTCTTCGTCAGTCTTAACTGTATCAAAGTCGATACCTGCGTACTTCTTGATGGCGTCGTTCATTGTAAGACGCTCGAAAGGCTTGCCGAGGTCGATCTCATTGTCGCCGTACTTGATAAGTGTTGTACCGCAAACCTTCTCAGCAAGATAACGGAACATGGACTCTGTGAGTTCCATCATTCCTTCATAGTCTGTATAAGCCTGGTAGAGCTCCATAAGTGTGAACTCAGGGTTATGTCTTGTATCTACACCCTCGTTTCTGAATACACGTCCGATCTCATACACTCTCTCAAGACCGCCGACAATAAGTCTCTTAAGGTAAAGCTCAAGAGAGATACGAAGCTTTCTCTCCTCGTCCAGGGCATTGTAGTGAGTGATGAAAGGTCTTGCAGCTGCTCCGCCTGCGTTCTCAACAAGCATAGGAGTCTCAACCTCAAGGAAGTCACGCTCTGCAAGGAAGTTACGGATCTCGCGAAGGATAGCACTTCTCTTCTTGAAGGTCTCCTTAACCTCTTCGTTCATGATAAGGTCAACATAACGCTGTCTGTATCTGATCTCTGTATCTGTAAGTCCATGGAACTTCTCAGGAAGCGGCATAAGAGATTTGGATAAAAGAGTCAGCTCCTTGACATGAACTGAAATCTCACCGGTCTTGGTTCTGAAAGCAAAGCCCTTAACACCGATGATATCACCGATATCCATCTTCTTGAAATCAGCATAAGCCTCATCGCCCAGATCATTTCTTGAAACATAGAGCTGCATGCGTCCGTCTCTGTCCTGAAGGTTAGCAAAAGAAGCCTTACCCATTACACGCTTGCTCATCATACGGCCTGCGAGAGAAACAAGCTTATCTGCAGGAATATCTGACATAGGAACTACTACTGCCTTGCCCTCTTCATCAACGGGAGCCACAAACTCGAGAGCCTCGAAGTTGTCTCTTACCTGCTGTGTATGATGTGTCTGGTCGTACTTAACGATCTTGAAAGGATCTTTTCCCTGAGCCTGAAGCTCGGAGAGCTTATCTCTTCTTACCTGGCGAAGACGTCCCACGTCCTCTGCAGGTGCATTTTGCTGGTTGTTCTGCTGATTATTCTCTGCCACCTTTTTTCCTCCTGAAATCCATATCTTTCATATTGTACAAAGAGCCGACGAATACTATCGCCGGCTCGTGTTATCTTTAGTCTCTTATCAGACCTCTGATCTCTGAATGCCAAGTACCTTATACTTGAAGACACCAGCCTGTGTTTCTACAGCAACTGTCTGTCCCTTCTTGGCTCCGATGAGTGCCTTACCAACGGGTGACTCGTTTGAGATCTTGCCCTTAAGGCTGTTAGCCTCTGATGAACCAACAATCTTGTATTCAATCTCCTCGTCGTACTCAAGATCTTTAAGCTTGACTGTACATCCGATGCTGATCTTGTTTGTGTCAACATCTGAATCATCTATAACCTCTGCATTCTTGAGGATCTTCTCGATAACTTCAATCCTTGCTGCGATATCACGCTGCTCGTCTTTAGCTGCGTCGTACTCGGCATTCTCTGAAAGGTCGCCCTGTTCTCTTGCTTCCTTAAGTTTCTCAGCAACCTCTTTGAGCTTGACTGTCTTGAGCTCGTGGAGCTCTTCCTCGTACTTGGCAAGTCCTTCTTTTGTTAAAATGTTCTTCTTAGCTTCCATAACAATATGCCCTACCCTTCATAAAAAATATATCTGAAATACAGTTAATTTCATTTTTTAACTTTGCTATTATACTGTTATTTATTTTATGTGTCAACACTAGGCGGGAGCATTATTTTACCGCATGCTTCTTTGAGTGTATCCATATCGGTCATCTGGTTTATCTCGTTCCGAAACCTTGCACTGCCGGGCATTCCGAAGGTGTACCAGGACACGTGCTTACGCATCTCGCGGATTCCGATGTACTCACCCTTGTATTTCAGCTGCATATCGGCATGTCTGATGACCGTGTCGTATACTTCCTTACGACTTGGTCTCTCGCAGGCCTTGCCCTCTTCAAAAAAGCTTTTGATCTCCCTGAAGATGAACGGATTGCCCTGGGCAGCCCTCGCCACCATTACACCGTCGCACCCTGTCTGCTCAAACATAGCCTTGGCGCTCTCTCCGTCAACCACGTCTCCGTTACCTATTACAGGGATCTTCACAGCCTCTTTTACCTGTCTTATTATCTCCCAGTCGGCCTTTCCCGAATAGAACTGCTCTCTTGTCCTTCCGTGTACCGCCACAGCTGCTGCCCCTCCGGCCTCAGCCGCCAGAGCACATTCCACAGCGTTAATACTGTTATCGGTAAAACCTTTGCGGATCTTAACAGTAACCGGCCTGTCGGAAACCTGAACGAGTGCCGACACAATCTTTTCAATAAGGGCCGGATCCTTCATAAGAGCAGAACCTTCACCGTTGCTCACAACCTTAGGCACAGGGCATCCCATGTTGACGTCGAGGATGTCGTAGGGCCTGTCTTTTATCATCTCTACTGCCTGCTGCATTATCTCAGGCTCAGAGCCAAAGAGCTGGAGTGAAACCGGATGCTCGTCAGGATGGATCTCCAGGAGCATATTTGTATTTCTGTTCTTATAAATAATAGCCTTGGCGCTGACCATCTCCATGCACACAAGGCCTGCTCCCATCTCGCTGCAGAGCACACGAAAAGGCAGGTCTGAAACACCTGCCATCGGTCCCAAAATTATGTTGTTGTCCAGTATTACGCTTCCTATCTGAAGCTTACCGTATCCTGCCATAAAGTCTTTCTAATTAAAACGCGCCGTTTTCTTCTTCCTCATCCAATGCATCTGCAGCCTTCTCACCCAGCACATAAATCTTATAATAGATTCCCAGCGCCTCAAACAGGTCCTGTCTCTTTCTCCTGACCTCTCCAACCAAAAGCC
>JAFSTR010000208.1 GCA_017445665.1 Butyrivibrio sp.
ATACCTTATAGCTTTTTCTCCATCCGGTAACTCACAGACTGAGAACCCATCGAACCCCTCATTGATATCAGGAGGCAAAAGAGTGATGCGCATATTCCTGCAGCTCATGATATAGCCGGAAACTTTGCCGGGATTATCAATGACTGAAGTCATAAGGGCAGCCATGAATTCAACAGGATAGTAGCGCTTAAGCCATGCGGTCTGCAGCGCAACAACGGCGTAGCAGGCAGCGTGGGACTTGTTGAAGGCGTACTTGGCAAAGTCCATCATGGAGTCGTAGATTTTGTTTGCCACTTCAGGACTAATGCCCTTGGAAGCACATCCCGGAACGTTTTCAGAGGGATTACCGTTTACAAAATTCTCTCTTTCCACCTCCATGACATGCTGCTTCTTTTTACTCATGGCACGTCTTACAAGGTCAGCTCGGCCCAGGGTATATCCGCCAAGCTGCTGAACTATCTGCATTACCTGCTCCTGATAGACGATACATCCGTAAGTGGGCTTTAAGATCGGCTCAAGCTCAGGAGTATCATAGGTTATGGAGTCAGAATCATTTTTACCCGCAATGTACCTGGGAATGAAATCCATTGGACCCGGGCGATATAGCGAAATGCCCGCGATGATGTCTTCCAGGGACTGGGGCTTTAATTCCTTCATGAAGGACTGCATGCCTCCTGACTCCAGCTGGAATATACCGTCGCACTTGCCGCTTCCGATCAGCTCCAGAACCTGAGGGTCGTTGTAGTCAATTTCATCTATGTTAATAAAATTCGGATCTCCCGGTTTTGCCCCAATAGATTTATTTGCAAAATTAACAGCATCCTTTATAACTGTAAGGGTACGAAGTCCCAAAAAGTCCATCTTAAGAAGACCCAGCTCTTCTATGGTAGTCATGGTGAACTGGGTGGTGATATTACCCTCGGCGGATCTGGACAAAGGAACTAGGTCCTCCGCCGGCGCCTGACAGATAACCACACCTGCTGCATGAATTGAGGTATGTCTTGGAAGTCCCTCGAGTTTTCTGCACATGTCGATGAGCTTGTGGACAGTTTCGTCCGATTCATACTGGTTTCTGAGCTCCGGGTTCATCTCAAGAGCCTTGTCCAGAGTGATGTTCAGCTCTGTGGGCACCATCTTGGAAATGGCATCTCCAAAGGCGTAGGGCAAATCCATAACTCTCGCCACATCCCTTATTACACCCTTGGCAGCCAGAGTACCGAAGGTGATGATCTGGACAACCTTGTCTGCCCCGTATTTCTCAGTAACATAATCTATAACGTCCTGGCGGCGCTCGTACTCGAAGTCCACGTCGATATCGGGCATGGAAACACGCTCAGGATTGAGGAATCTCTCAAAGAGAAGATCATACTTGATAGGATCGATGTTGGTGATGTGCATGCAGTAGGAGACGATACTTCCGGCAGCAGAGCCACGCCCGGGACCGACAGCAATGCCATTTTCGCGGCAGTAATTGATGTAATCCCATACTATAAGGAAGTAATCAACATAGCCCATTCTCTTGATGACGCCAAGCTCATAGTCAAGCTTCTCCTTGAGAGTGCCGTCGTCATCGGGATATCTCTCATGAAGGCCGTCCAGACATAGCTTGTTCAGATAAGTCCAGGAGTCATATCCTTCCGGAACCTCGAAGTGAGGCAGCTTTGTGACACCGAACTCTATTTCCACATGGCATCTGTCAGCGATCTTCTGTGTATTGTCGATAGCTTCCTGAGCATATGGGAAAAGAGCTCTCATCTGCTCTTCGCTTTTAACAAAATACTGTCCTCCCTCATAGCGCATACGGTCCTCGTCAGACACTTTTTTACCGGTCTGTATGCAAAGAAGGAGGTCATGAGCCTCCGCATCATCTTCATAGGTGTAGTGGCAGTCATTGGTAGCAACAAGCGGAATATCCAGCTCCTGTGAAAGTGCCATGAGCGAAGCGTTTACCATGCGCTGCTCGGGAATACCGTGATCCTGAAGTTCCAAAAAGAAATTGCCATGGCCGAAGATATTGTCCAGGCGCATCGCAGCCTCTTTTGCCTTGTCAGGAGTTCCCTTGATGATGTTGCGCGGTATCTCTCCCGCAAGACAGGCGCTGAGAGCGATGATGCCCTCATGGTACTGCTCCAAAAGCTCCATATCTACACGGGGCTTGTAGTAGTAGCCCTCTGTAAAGCCGCGGCTTACGATGTGAGAGAGGTTGGCATAGCCGGTATTGTTCTCGGCAAGGAGCACTAAATGATAATATCTCTCATCTGACTGAGTGTTTTCCCTGTCAAATCGTGAACCGGGAGCCACATATACCTCGCACCCGATGACAGGATTGATCCCTGCCTCGCGACAGGCTTTATAAAAATCGATGACACCGTACATGACGCCGTGGTCTGTGATAGCACCGGCTGTCATGCCTAGGTCTTTTAGCCTTTTAACATATTCTTTTATCTTGTTGGAACCGTCCAGAAGCGAGTACTCAGTGTGGACGTGTAAGTGAGTAAATGCCATATTTTTCCCCAATAAAATCGCACATGCGTTTTAATGAAAAAATTATAGCATTGCAGGGAAAAGAATTAAATGAAAACCTTTCTATTGGCACATGAATTAACGGGATTTCATTCATATAGTCAATATGATAAAATAATTAGTGAAAATGTTAAAAAAGATTGAAATAAAAAACGTTTTCGTTGCAGTTTAAAACAATTTGCGCTAATATATTGTAGAAAAAATGTGATAAAATTATCAATGTAGGGTTTTAATAGGAATCGAGGAGTTAATTATGGCGAAGCAGATTAAGACAATCGGCGTACTTACCAGCGGTGGTGATGCACCGGGAATGAACGCTGCAATCCGCGCAGTTGTTCGTAAATCACTTGCAAACGGACTTAAAGTTAAGGGTATCAAGAAGGGATACATGGGTCTTCTCAATGAAGAGATCATCGACATGGACAGACGCAGCGTATCGGATATCATTCAGCGCGGCGGTACTATTCTTGGTACAGCAAGATGTATGGAGTTCACAACTGCTGAGGGTCAGGCCAAGGGCGCTGAAATCTGCCGTAAGCATGGAATAGATGGTATGGTTGTCATCGGCGGTGACGGATCTTACCGCGGAGCTCAGAAGCTTTCACAGCAGGGTATCAACACAGTAGGTGTTCCCGGAACAATCGACCTTGATATCTCCTGCACAGATTATACAATCGGATTTGATACAGCTATCAACACAGCCATGGAGGCTATCGACAAGATCCGTGATACATCCTCATCTCACGAGAGAGTCAGCATCGTAGAGGTTATGGGTCGTCATGCCGGATATATCGCACTCTGGTGCGCAATCGCCAACGGTGCAGACGACATCCTTCTTCCTGAGAAATATGATTACAATGAGCAGCGTATTATCGACAACATCATCGATAACCGTAAGAAGGGCAAGACTCATCACATCATCGTAAATGCAGAAGGTATCGGACATTCTACATCAATGGCTCGCCGTATTGAGGCTGCTACAGGTCTTGAGACAAGAGCTTCAATTCTTGGTTACATGCAGCGTGGTGGTAGCCCAACCTGTAAGGATCGTGTATATGCGTCAATGATGGGATGCTATGCAGCTGATATCCTCGCAGCAGGCAAGACCAACAGAGTAGTTGGTTACCGCAACGGCCAGTTTGTTGATTATGACATCGACGAGGCTCTTGCAATGAAGAAGAATATCAACGAGTACATGTACGAGATCGCAAGGATTCTTTGATCTATCGATTCCTGAAATACAGCGATCCATATTCGAAAATTAAGTTGTAATTAACAGAGTGGATTTTTTTGTTATTGATCTTTCAAGAACAAAAAAGTCCACTTTTTCAGTTGGGGCGCATCTGCTAAAATTTGCTTATGGAAAATCAGAACAAACAAAATGAAGATATATATAAGAAGAGAATACTAAGGCAATATCTTATGCTGATATTGACCCTGGTGTTCGTGCTGGTGACTATTGTTACAGCCTCGCTCTTTTTTGGCTTTTATAAGGCAGACATGGTCAAGCAGGCTGAGGCCGTCTCTTACGACAAATACTATGTAATGATCACGGACAACTACAAGTCGGATTTCTGGCAGTCCGTGTACAAGGGGGCAAAAGAGAAGGCGAAAGAAGATAACATTTA
>JAFSTR010000209.1 GCA_017445665.1 Butyrivibrio sp.
GGTGCGCCGGATGGCCAGGCACCGGATGGACAGGCTCCCGGCAACCCACCTGAAGGCGGAGCACCTGATGGTCAGGCACCCGGAAATCCTCCCGGAGGCGGATTTGGCGGCGGAAGCAGCAGTGCAGATATAGATTACACAAGTGCTGAGGAAATCACATCAGCAGATTCGCAGAAGGATCAGACCTACGCCAGCACAACAGCAGATGAGAGCGCGCTTCTTATCAGCACCTCAGATGATGTGACAATTACCAATCCTACAGTCACCAAGACCGGTGATTCAGATGGCGGAGATAACTGCAACTTCTACGGCCTTAACGCAGCTGTTCTTGTAAAAGACGGATCCACAACAACCATCACAGGTGGCACTGTGACATCAGATGCTGACGGAGCCAACGGTGTCTTTTCCTATGGTGGAAACGGCGGCCAGAACGGAGCTACAGGCGATGGAACAAAAGTTATTATCTCAGATACCAAGATTACAACAACAGGCGACGGATCGGGCGGTATCATGACCACCGGCAGCGGAATCACAGAAGCTTACAACTTAACTGTTGAGACCAGCGGAAGATCGTCAGCTGCCATCAGAACAGACAGAGGTGGCGGAACGGTTACCGTTGATGGCGGATCCTATACAACTAACGGCCTTGGATCGCCTGCAATTTACTCAACAGCAGATATCACTGTGTCTAATGCAACACTTACTTCAAACCTTTCAGAGGGCGTATGCATCGAGGGTATCAATTCCATAACTCTCAATGACTGCGACATGACAGCAAACAACACCGACACAAACGGTAATGCCACATTCTACGATACGATCATGATCTACCAGTCAATGTCAGGTGATGCAGACAGCGGAACTTCAACATTTACCATGAACGGCGGAAGTCTTACCAGCAAGAATGGTCATGTCTTCCATGTTACCAATACTTCAGCTGTTATCAATTTGAGTGGTGTTAAGATCACCAACAAAGATGCAGACAATATTCTCCTGTCAGTTTGTGCAGACGGCTGGACAGGTGATACCAATAAGGCAACTCTCAACGCAGATGCTCAGGACCTCGAAGGCACAATCCTTGTGGGAAGCGATTCAGAGCTTACACTCAACCTCACCAATGGATCAAGCTTTACCGGAAGCATCGGCGGTAACATTACCAATGCTAAGGGCGATACTGTATCAACAGAGGTTGGAACAGTTGCTGTATCAATCGATAAAGACAGCACCTGGACTCTTACAGCAGATACCTACATTACATCTTTTGATGGCGATATTTCTAGCGTAAACACAAACGGATATACTCTTTACGTCAACGGCGTAGCAATGTAAATTGAACATGTTTATGTTATATCCCGCCCGGTCATTTCGACCGGGCGTTTTTGATCCCTGGGGACGGAGTCAAGGGATCATTTTGCGGAGTGCAGGTCTATCAGCCGGCCGCCTGAATGCAGAATGCAACAAATCAATTTGCAGAATTGTGTAGTTAATGTAAAATAAAGCACGGTTTGCGGAGGCAAAGGAAAACCTATGAACAATAAGAAGAAACCGAAAAAGTGGCTAAAATGCATACTTACAATTATGCTGCTCCTGATCTTCATGACGGCGTGGTATGAAGTACCCGTAACCGAGTACATCACCATCAGCAGCGGAGGCAAGGTAAAAGAGCCTGTGAAGCTCGCGCTGGTAACAGACCTGCATTCAGGATACTACGGTAAGGATGAAGCCGAGCTCATACGCATGATAGACAGGGTGACTCCGGATGTTGTTCTTATGTCAGGTGATATATTTGATGACAGGCTCAGTATGGACAACGCCAGGATTTTCTGTGAGCAGATTGCCGGCAAATACCCGTGCTTCTATGTAACAGGTAACCACGAGATATGGAGCCCGAATGAAAATAGGATAAAAGAGTATTTAAGATCCATTGGAATTACTGTCCTGGATGGAACAGCTGAAACTCTTACGATAAACGGATCCGTGATAAGTTTCTGCGGAGTAGATGACCCCACGTACATGACAGACGCTGAATGGGCAGTACAGCTGACAAGCACCGCGACAGCTGCAGATTCAGCAAACGCAAGCACATGCACCACGGCCCCTTACAAGGTTCTATTATCCCACCGACCGGAGAGGACTAAAACCTACGAAGCCTATGACTTTGACCTTATCGTATGCGGACATGCACACGGTGGGCAGTGGAGGATCCCTTTTACCCAGATGGGAGTGCATGCGCCGAATCAGGGGCAGTTCCCGCGTTATGTAGACGGATTGTATGAACTCGGTAACGGAAGTAAAATGGTAGTGAGCCGCGGACTTGCCCGTGAGAGAATGCCATATCCCAGGTTTTTCAATCACCCGGAGATCGTCATCATCACTGTCGGAGAATAGATGACCGGTCTGTGACATAAGTGTGATTTATGGGATGATAGAATTTTTTCTGGCAATCAGGATAAAAGAAACCTATGACTTCATGCTATAATAGTTGCCAGAGGAGAGAAAAATGAAGATTAAATGTGATTATTGCGGAAACAAATATGAGGATACCCTGCATCAGTGTCCTGACTGTGGTGCTCCCAATCCTTCCCACAAGAATGAAAAGGGACCCAGGACTATTGAGGAACTCAAGCAGTGGTACAAGGACAGGAATCTTCCTGCGCCTGAAGTGACACGTTTTTTCATCGGCGAGGATTACAAGGAGCCCAGGGCCTTTGGTATTTATAAAGATGCCAATGGAGATTTCATCGTCTACAAGAATAAGGGCGACGGCTCAAGGGCGGTCCGCTATCAGGGAAAAGATGAAGAGTATGCTGTAAATGAACTCTATCAGCGCCTCAAAGATGAGATCGTGCATCAGAAGGCGGGTAACAAAGGCAGCGCAGGCACACGCTCTGCAGGAGGATCATCTTCCGGCGGCTCGAGTTCCGGCGGCGGATTGTTTCGCGGTATAAAGAGTCTCTTTTATATAGTTGTCGTTATCATAATGATAAGTGTCTTTTTCAGCAGTCTTCGTGAAAACAGACACAGAGGCTATTATAAATACGACAATGATGTTTACTACTATATCAGCGATGACTGGTACATGTATGATGATGGCTGGCACGAAGTAAGCAGCACAGCTCCGGGACCGGCAACAATATCAGAAAACTTTGATGAATACTACGTTTCGGATACCTGGAATTCTTCCATAGAAACAACCGACTGGGATAACACGTCATACTACGACAGATATCATTCCTCAAGTGATGACAATGATTCGGATTATGACTGGGGCAGCGATGACAGCTGGGATTCCGGCGGAACAGACTGGGATTCCGATTGGTAATACATAACGCTTGGAGGGACTGCAATGTCCGAGAAATACAGCCTGATCTTTCCGGATCAGAAACTTGAATATAAGAAATTAAGTGAGCTCACTGTCCATGACATAGGCATGGACAGTGTTCTTTTAAAGCTATCTAAGGAAAAGAATGAGCAGACTTATATCACAAATGTCATGAAACTCGTTACCTGTGATGCCCACAACGCACAGTACAGGAGCGATGTCTTTGACGACATTTACAGGAACAAAGCCATGAGAGAGGAGCTTTTAGAGCTTCTGGACAGGGTCAATTTCCTGAAAGAGTATGGCAGCTACAAGCATGATGGCGATCATGAGCCCGGAGTCTGGGACCTGGTGCACAGGCTTGAGGAGATCCGGGATTATATAGACAGTATCGAAGCTATCCAAAAGTGCCTTGAAGGCGCAGATCTTCGCTCTGAAGGGCTTCTCGGGCTCAAGAAGTATGTCAGTGACCTCTATGAGGACAACGGTTTTGAGGGCCTGAAAAAAGACATTGCAGAGCTCAAGGCAGATACCAACAACCTTAAGAGCGTTACCGTCGGCATCAACCTAAACGAGAGATTTGAAGCCTGCGGAATAGGCCTTATTTCCGTAAACAGCAGACCCTTTTCCAAATCTACAATGGTCAGGCACTTCGTGGATAAGGTCTCGGCAAAAGACAACGTCAAGGCCTCTACTGACTGGGATGAAAACTACAGATTCGATGAGATCCAGGCGAAGGGTCCGCTGGGCGGAAGGGATGAGTTTATACCTCCGGTTTTCAGTCCCCTTGCAATGATGAGCATGATGAAGGTGTCGGAAGCAGATGATACCACAAAGTCCGTCACCAACTACATGGACAAGATAACAGACAGGCTGCTTAGTCAGACGGTCAAACACCTTCGAAGTGTGCTGAATAAATACACTATGGTCACCGTGACTGACATAACCGATCTGATGCCGGAGTTTATCTACTATATCCGCTGGGCTGAATATGTCGAGAACATGACGGATAAGGGAGCGCTCTTTTGCAAACCCTGTGTACATGAGGCCGGCAGCAGCACTAAATCCATGGATGCACAGGGAATATACAACATCAAGCTCCTTACCGAGCATGCCGGTGAAACAGCAGCTGATATAGTCAGGAACGATCTTGATTTTACCGACGAGCACACACTCTATATCCTGACCGGAGCCAACATGGGCGGTAAGACTACGATAACCCAGACTGTGGGACAGCTCTTTTTCATGGCTCAGGGCGGAATCTATGTGCCGGGGACGAAGTTTGAATATGTACCTGTGGACGCCATTTACACGCACTTCCCTGCAGATGAGGACAAGACCATGGACTTAGGGCGCCTCGGGGAGGAGTGCAAGAGGTTTAAAGAGCTCTATGAACCGGCTACGGATAAGAGTCTTTTACTGCTCAACGAAACCTTCTCTACCACTTCCTTTGAGGAAGGGTACTTCATTGCCAGGGACTGCTCCAGGGCAATCCTTAAAAAGGGCATAAGGACCATTTACAACACTCACATGCACAAGCTCGCCATTGAGATTGATGAGCTAAATGACGACGCTGTGACTGCCAAAGCCGCATCCCTTGTGGTCAAGGCCGATGAGGGACGTCGCCTTTACGAGGTAGAGGTCGGTCCGCCAAAGGGCCTTTCTTATGCAAAAGACATTGCGGAAAAATACGGCGTGACCTATGATATGCTATGTGAAAGTTGATCATGGGAGCGTGGAAGAAAAATGGTTTTGTTACAACAGATGATAGTTCTGTTCATCCTTATGGGGATAGGATTTTTTTGCGGGAAAAAGAGCTTTCTGTCTGACGAGGGTTCAAAGACCCTCTCGTGGATCGTGGTGAATGTGGCAACGCCGGCTATGATCCTGTCGGCGGGAATGAATTATGAGAGCGGCATCAGAGGAAAGCAGCTGGCTTTCGGATTTCTGGTGGCCGTTCTTATATATGTATTTCTTATTGTTATGTCTTTTATCATATTGCCTCTTGTCAGGGTGCCGGCTGAAGATAAGGCAGTCTATCGTGTCATGGCAATATTTTCAAATATTGGATTTATGGGGCTTCCGATAATCAGGGCTGCCTACGGTGAAGAGGCGGTTTTGTACGGGGCTCTTTTCCAGTTTCCTTATAATTTCCTGATGTATACATATGGAATTGCAGCTATTAAGGGCGAGAATCCTTTTAAGGGAGATCGGCTGAATAAGATCCTCAACGTCGGAGTTATTTCAAGTACGCTGGGGATAGTTTTGTTTGTGTCAGGGGTCCACATGCCTGAGGTTTTAAGGATCTCAGCCAGGCACTTAAGCAATCTGGCTGCGCCCCTTAGTATGATGGTCATTGGTCAGTCCATGATCCATTTTAAGTTCAGGGAGATGTTTGAAGATGTAAGGCTTCTTGTCTTTTCACTGATAAAGCTTTTGTCTCTTCCGATTATCGGAGTGCTCCTTTTAAGGCTGTTTATAGATGATCCCATGATCATAAATGTCTGCTACATCATGCTTGCGACGCCAATCGGCTCCATGACAGCCATGGTGGCACAGCAGTACGGCAGCAATTATGGACTTGCATCAAGGGGAGTGGCGCTTTCCACTGTTCTTTCAGTTGTGACTATACCTCTTTTGTCCCTTGTGCTACAATAGGTAAGAATGTGTTTTGGACACTTCCTACTTATTAAATGAAAATTGAGAAAGAGAGGACTATTTTAATTGAAAACACTTGCAATAATCTTGTTTGTGGCAATGTATGTGGGACTGATCGCATTCCCCAAGAGACGTGCGATCATTGCGCTGGCCGTTGCTGCAATATATATAATTACGGGGATACTTCCGTATAACACGGTATTTTCCGTTGTTGACTGGAACGTGCTGCTGATGATCTTTGGAACACTGCTTCTTGTTGATTATTTCATTGATTCCAAGATGCCGAATCTGATCGCGGATTATCTGCTTGATCTGGCCCCCAACGTAATGTGGGTTACGATCTTCATGTCACTGTTCTCAGGACTTATTTCCGCATTTATCGACAACGTGGCAACACTACTCATGGTTGCACCCGTTGGACTTGCAGTTTGTAAAAAGCTCAAGATAAATCCGGTACCGATGATCATCTCTATCGCTGTTTCTTCAAACCTTCAGGGAGCAGCTACCCTCGTCGGTGATACAACTTCGATCATGCTGGGCGCTTATGCCAAGATGGACTTCAATGACTTCTTCTGGATGAACGGAAGACCCGGTATCTTCTTTGCTGTAGAGCTTGGTGCTATTCTTACAGTTCCGATCATGATGATCCTTTTCAGAAAAGACAAAGAGCCTGTAGCCGCAGAAGAGAAGACAAAAGTTACAGATTATGTTCCTACGATCATGATGGTGGCTCACGTTGTTCTTCTTATGGCTGCATCATTTATTCCTGAGAAGCCCGAAATCACAAACGGTCTTATCTGCCTTGGTTGCTCACTTGTAGGAATGGCCTGGGAGTACTTTAAGGACCACGATGCTGACCGTATCGTGAGAGTTGTCAAGAACCTTGACTATGACACTGTACTTCTTCTTACAGGTCTTTTCATGGTAATCGGTGGTGTTACAAACGTTGGACTTGTTGATGACCTTGCGAACTTTATTGTTAAGGCTGGAGGAAACAACCTGTTCCTGCTCTTTACTATCGTAGTTTGGGGATCCGTACTTATATCTGCATTTATTGATAACATTCCTTACGTTGCTACAATGCTTCCTGTTCTTCAGGGCGTTACAGCATCCCTTGGAATTGCTCCATACCTTCTTTACTTTGGACTGCTATGCGGAGCAACTCTTGGCGGAAACATCACTCCTGTAGGTGCAAGCTGCAATATCGCAGGTGTCGGAATGCTCAGAAAAGAGGGACACGAGGTTTCCTTCTGGGATTTTGCAAGAATAGGAATTCCATTTACACTGGCAGCAGTTATCGGAGCTTATGTTTTCCTTTGGGTTTTGTGGAGATAATGGTATAATCGATTTTAATATTTTGAATATAAGAGGAGTTTAGTTATGGCAGAAGTTTACAACCATCACGCCATTGAGAGTAAGTGGCAGAAATATTGGGAAGAGAACAAAACTTTTAAGACAGATGTTTGGGATTTTTCAAAGCCCAAGTATTACGCACTTGATATGTTTCCATATCCTTCAGGAGTAGGCCTTCACGCAGGTCACCCCGAAGGTTACACAGCTACAGATATAATGTCCCGTATGAAGCGTATGCAGGGATATAACGTGCTTCATCCCATGGGATACGATTCCTTCGGGCTTCCTGCTGAGCAGTACGCTGTAACTACAGGTAATCACCCTGCAGGATTTACAGAGAAGAACATTGAGACTTTCAGTAAGCAGCTCAAGGAGCTCGGCTTTGACTACGACTGGTCCAAGATGATCGCAACAAGTGATCCCAAGTTCTACAAGTGGACACAGTGGATCTTCAAGAAACTCTATGAGGCAGGCTATGCCAAGCACATCGATATGCCTGTTAACTGGTGTGAGGAGCTTGGTACGGTTCTTTCAAACGATGAGGTCATCGATGGTAAATCAGAGCGTGGCGGATACCCTGTTGTCAAGAAGATGATGAAGCAGTGGGTAATCGACCAGCAGGCTTTTGCTGAGGAACTTCTTGACGGCCTTAATGAGATCGACTGGCCTGAGTCAACCAAGGAGATCCAGCGTAACTGGATCGGTAAGTCAACAGGTGTAGAGGTTGACTTCAAGATCGTTGGTGGCGGAGAGTTCTCTATCTTCACAACATGTATCGAGACAATATACGGTATCACATTCATGGTTCTTGCTCCCGACGGAGAGATCGTTAAGGGACTTATGGACCGCGTTGAGAACCCTGAAGAGGTTCAGGCATACATCGACGAGACACTCAAGAAGAACGACCTTGACCGTACAGACCTCAACAAGACCAAGTCAGGCTGCCCTCTTAAGGGCGTTTACGCCATCAACCCTGTAAACGGCAAGGAAGTACCTCTTTTCATCGGTGACTTCGTACTTGCAAGCTACGGAACAGGTGCTGTCATGGCGGTACCTACACATGACCAGAGAGACTTTGAATATGCAGAGGTTCATCACCTTCCTCTTATTCAGGTCATCAACAATACAGAGGGAACAGTTGATGTTTCCGGACATGCTTTTGAGAAGCAGGATTACCTTGGCAAGGGCTGCATCCTTATGAATTCTGAGGAGTTCGACGGAATGGTAGTAGAGGATGCCAAGAAAGCCATCACCAAGAAGCTCGTTGATATGGGCGTTGCAAGAGAGAAGGTCAACTATCACTTCCGTGAGTGGATCTTCGCAAGACAGCGTTACTGGGGCGAGCCTGTTCCATGCGTATACAAAGAGGATGGAAGCATCGTATTCCTTGATGATTCCGAGCTTCCTGTTGTTCTTCCCGAGCTTGAGGACTACAAGGGCAAGAACGGTAAGGCTCCTCTTGAGAATGCAACCGAGTGGAAGGCCTATGACAAGAACGGACTTAAGGGCACAAGAGAGACTTCAACAATGCCCGGCTCTGCAGGTTCTTCCTGGTACTACTTAAGATATATCGATCCTGATAACGACAAAGAGTTTGCCAATCAGGAACTCTTAAAGCATTGGATGCCTGTTGACCTTTACATCGGTGGTCCTGAGCACGCTGTAGGGCACCTTATGTACTCGCGTATCTGGAACAGATTCCTTTATCACCAAGGACTTTCTCCTGTAAAAGAGCCTTTCAAGAAGCTTGTGCATCAGGGAATGATCCTCGGTGAGAATGGTATCAAGATGGGTAAGAGATTCCCTGAGTTCGTTGTCAACCCCAGTGATATCGTTAAGGAGTACGGCGCAGACACACTTCGTCTCTATGAGATGTTCATGGGACCTCTTGAGGTTTCAAAGCCTTGGAACTCCGCAGCAGTTACCGGTGCAAGAAAGTTCATAGGCCGTGTATATACATTCTTCACAGAGCCTGCAAACATCACAGAAGGTGGCAATGCAAATCTTGAGAAGGTATACCACCAGACAGTCAAGAAGGTTACAAATGACTTTGAGGCACTTGGCTTTAACACAGCCATCGCTCAGATGATGATATTTGTTAACGCTGTTTACAAGGAAGGTAGCTGCCCAAGAGAGTATGCTGAAAACTTTATCAAGATGCTTTCCTGCATCTGCCCTCACGTAGGTGAAGAGATCTGGCAGATCTTAGGACACGACAACACCATCGCCTTCGAGCCATGGCCAACCTATGATGAGTCCAAGTGTGTAGAGGACACTGTTGAGATCGCAGTTCAGATCAACGGTAAGGTAAAAGAAAAGCTCACTATCGGCAAGGAAGATCCTAAGGACGAAGTTATCGCCAAGGGTAAAGAGCTCATTGCAGATAAGCTTGAAGGCAAGACTATTGTTAAAGAGATTTATGTACCCGGCAGGCTTGTAAA
>JAFSTR010000210.1 GCA_017445665.1 Butyrivibrio sp.
CAGCCTGTTAATCCTCAGGTTGTAAACCCTCAGATGGGAAATGTCGTTCAGATGCAGCCTGTAATAAAGGGAAACGCTGAACACTTCAGAAAATACGGACTCTTATCAGTAGTATTCGGACTCATCTACGGCTTCTGTCTGTACAACAACCACTCCAGCATCACATATCCGATCTTTATGATATGCGCACTGGTAATTCTTAAGCTCGTAAGAGCAAGGGATGGACTCTCACTTATAACAGACTGCAATGGTAAAAGAGCTCTCGGTATCTTCTATGTTGCATCGCTGATACTGCTTTCTGTCCACAGATGCCTTACAACAAGTCCTGCTCTGAACTTTTTGGAGAGAACCGCCATCTTCCTGTTACTGTTCAGCTATGTCATTTATCTGTATGTGGACACAACAGGTTTTGATATCGGTGCATGGCTTCTAAGTATTCTTATAACACTTATCAAGCCTATCGAACATCTCGGCAGCCCGTTTTCAGATTACAGCGCTCTGAGGAAATCCAGAGCCACTGAAGAAATAAGTCAAAAAAAGAAAAATTTAAATGCCGTACTTATCGGACTTGCAATAACAATTCCGCTTTTAGTGGTAATAATTCCGCTCCTTGCTTCAGCGGATGCAGTCTTTGAAAACATGCTTTCAAACATCTTCAAGGACATTGATATTCCCGAATATCTCTTCCATGCATTTATGATGACTGCAACTGCTATAATAGGCTTCTGGTGTGCTTACACCATCATCACCTCAATGGCAAGGCAGGAGATAAAGATAAAGGTAAAAGGCGAGGGCGAGGCAAATCCTGTTATCGCCATTACCTTTACAAGCATCATCGGACTTATCTATATCCTGTTCTGCGCGATTCAGCTTCTCTACCTCTTTAGTGGTAAGATGGCTCTTCCGGAAGGCTACACCTACGCAGAATATGCCCACGAAGGATTCTATCAGCTGCTGGCTGTGTGCATCCTGAATATCGTGATGGTTTCGATCTGTCAGGCATTCTTTAAGAGTTCTAAGGTTTTGAAAGCTCTTTTGACAATAATCGCCGCCTGCACTTATATCATGATCGTATCATCAGCTTACAGAATGATCATGTATATAGATGTTTATCACCTGACATTCTTAAGGCTCTTCGTGCTCTGGTTTCTGGCTGTGCTGTGCTTCTGGCTCTCATTCCTTATCATCAGTATGTATGTCAGAAAGTTCCCTGTGTTCAAGGCATGCATGGTAGCCATAACCCTTGCTTTTATCGCCTTTATCTACAGCAATCCTGATTATCAGATTGCCAGGTATGATCTTCAGGCAGCTGCCAACAAGATTGATGAATATACTTCAGTTGCAGACTATATCGAGGATGAATTGTCATTCGATGCCGTTCCTGCCATTGTTCAGGATAAGGAAGTACTTGAGTTGTTCAGGCGTTATCATGATCATGAATATATAACCGAAGAGTTTGAAGGCTTCAGAAGATTTAATGTTTCCTACTACATAGCACAGAAATATCTGAAGACTGAATGAATCAAATGAGAAAGAAGTCCGGGCATTTCACATAAATGCCCGGACTTCTTATTAAGCTCTGACCTTGATCTTCAATTTGCCATCATATATATATACAGGAATCTCATCCTCAAAATTATAAATATATGCCATCATAGGCTCGCCCTCGATATAAGTTGTCACCTTCTCTTTCTCAGGATCAACTATCCAGTACTCCCTTACTCCACCCGACATATACTTGTACATCTTGTCTTTATAATCCCTATGCCTGGTACTCCTGGAAACAACCTCTATTACCCAGTCAGGTGCTCCCCAGATTCCGTCATCTCTTATACTGTCAGGATCACATACCACAACTATATCCGGAATCAGCAGAGTATAATCATCTTCTGAAATTCTCACATTGACGCCAACGCTGAACGCCTTGCACTTCCCTTTGTTATCGTCAATAAACCTCTGTATTGCCCAACCAATATTCTGAACTATTGTCTGATGCTTAATCCCGGGCATCTCATTAATGATAATGTTTCCATCAAGAAGCTCGACCGTTCTGTCCTCGCCAATCTTACCAAGCATACTGACTGTTGCTCTCTTATCGACAACTGCAGCCAGGTTCCCATGATTTTCAATCTGACTTATCGGAACAGCAAAGGGAATTGGGTCATTACTGAGCCCCCTCTCTGATCTGTATTTATTCTCAAGTTCTTTCATATCAACATCTTCATCGGGATGTTCCTTAAAGTACTCTTCCAGATAGAGCTTGTACTCACTGAGCCTGGCAATCATCTCCTCATGTGCAAGTGCCTTGTCAATTTTCTCAATGGTAATATATGAGGGCTTTTTAGTCTCACCTGTCATGACTTTACTTACAGTACCAACCGGTAGTTCCGCCAGATATGCCAGTTGCGCTGTAGTGAGCTTCAGGTTCTTTTTTCTTCTCTTAAGATCGTTTATATCCATAACAAAACCACCCCTATAATTAAATTATAGAGGTGGTCCATATCATAGTCAATAATTTTTACCCGTAGTCGGGTAATTCATCAGTTGCTTGTAATATCAGCACCGAAGTACTTGTTTGAGATCTCTGCAAGAGTTCCGTCATCGCGAAGCTCTGAGATAGCCTGATTGATGGCTTCTCTCAGGGAATCGTTGTCCTCACCCTTTGCAAGAGGGATAGCATACATTGTTACTTCATCATCCATTGCAGCAACCTTGAGCTCTGTAGTACCTGTTGTCTTGAAATAGTCCTGAGCTGAAGTGTTGGCATTGATGGTTGCATCAACTGTTCCGTTGAGTACCAGTGTCATTGTCTCACCGATAGTATCAACGTTTGAGCATGTAGCACCGTGTGCTACTCCCATAGCCTCGTAGGTTGAACCTGCTGAGTTAGCTGTTGTCTTACCTGCAAGATCATCAAAAGAATTGATGTCTGTGTTGGAAGCAAGTGTGACAACTACAGCCTTATCATAAGCATAAGGATGTGTGAAATCATAAGTCTCCTTACGATCGTCTGTAACATCAACACCGTTTGCCATCATGTCGAAGGTTCCGGTTGTAACACCTGTAAGGCCTCCGTCAAAAGCAACTTCCTGAAAATCAGGCTCTACACCGAGCTTTTTAGCGATTGCTGCTGCAACCTCTACATCAAAGCCCACAAGCTCATCAGTAGTCTCATCGTGATATGTGAATGGTGCCCATACACCCTCAGTAGCGATTGTGATCTTACCTGCTGCCTTGATCCTTGCAAGGTGGTCATCACCCTTAGATGCAGTAGTGCCTGCGTTTGAGGCTCCACATCCTGCAACTGTAGCGGCGGTAAGCGCTGTTATCAGTAACATAGATAGTTTCTTTCTCATAATTTTTACTCCTTCTACGAACTTCTTTTCGCAAATTAAATTGCACAAAATTTATTTTGAATAATGATACATCAATTCTTTGTCAAACGCAAGAACTCTTTTGTGCGATCTTCTTTAGGATTTTCAAAGAAGTCAGCTCCGTGGCCTTCTTCCACCACTTTCCCCTCTGCCATAAATACCACTTTAGAGGACACCTCTTTTGCAAAAGAGATCTCGTGTGTCACCACTATCATGGTCATGCCCTCATGTGCCAGCTCCCTCATTACTTCAAGGACCTCGGCTGTAAGCTCCGGATCCAGTGCCGATGTAGGCTCGTCAAAAAATATGATATCCGGATCTGTTGCAAGGGCTCTCGCAATGGCAACTCTCTGCTGCTGACCGCCCGATAACTGGCTGGGATACTGGCCGGCAAAATCTGCCATTCCGACTTTCCTGAGGACTTCAAGCGCTTTTTCTTCGGCAGCCTTGGCATGTATATGCCTTGCTGATGTAAGACCCAGCGTCACGTTGTGAAGAACCGTCTTGTTGGCAAAAAGATTGTAGTTCTGGAACACAAAGCCTGTCCTCTTTCTGATGGATGATATGTCATCTCTGGAGGTCTTCGGAAGATGATAGGTCTTTTCCCCGAAAACAAGATCTCCCTCGTCTGCCTTCTCAAGAAAATTTATGCAGCGAAGAAGCGTGGTCTTGCCTGAACCGGACGGCCCAAGGATTGAAACCACATCGCCCTTTTCAACTGTAAGGTCGACGCCCTTTAAAACTTCGGTGCTATCAAATTTTTTATGTAGATTTCTGATCTCTAGTAATTTCATATATACTCCAAAAGGAAGTTCTGCCGGGTTATTTTCTGACACCGTAGCTTCCAAGTATCTTCTCGCCCCTCTTCTGAACAAAAGTCAGAACTGTACAGAACAGCAGGTAAACAATAGCTACTTCGATGTAGAGTGGCAGATAGTTGTAGGACTGGCCTGCGATCTGCTTGGTTCTTGTGAACATCTCAACAACGGTGATACTTGAAGCGAGAGATGTGTCTTTTACCATGCTGATAAGCGCGTTAAACAAAGACGGGAACGCTGTCCTGAAGGACTGAGGAAGAATGATGTGCCACATGATCTGCATGAAATTCATTCCTACACAGTATCCGGCTTCCAGCTGTCCTGCGGGAACGGCTTCCATTGCGGCCCTCATGGTCTCAGCGCTGTAGGCTCCCTCATTGATCGTAAATACGATGACTGCCATGACAAAGGGATTTGCGTGGATCCCGATGAGAGGAAGTCCGTAGAACGCCACCATAAGCTGTACAAGGAGTGGTGTTCCTCTGATGACCCAGATGTAAAACCTGCAGATCTGCTTAAGTACCGGCACCTCTGCAAACTGGACCGTGGCCACCAGTACTGCCAGCACTGTTGACAGGATAAAGGCGATCACCGCCAGGGGCAGTGTTACCTTAAGTCCGAATTCTAATATTTTGGGAAAAGAGCTGATGAGCAGCTCCATTGTCTTTTCATTAATCATTAAACTTTCTAAGCTCCGAATATGCCATTGGCACGGCAATTAAAAGTGATAATACGTCTGCGCAGGCCTGAGCCATCTCAACGCCCTGAATCCCGAGGAAATGCGGAAGTATCAGGATCAGCGGAATGAAGCAGAAGCCGTTTCTGGCAGATGCTGTAACAGATGCCTTAAAGCCCTTTCCGATGGACTGAAGCATCATGTTGCTGATAACGATCGCGCCTGAAAGCGGTGTTGACAGGCACATATAGCGTAGGGCTGTCGTTCCGACTTCCTTTGCGTACTGCAGGGTCTGGGCGGAATCAAAATCCGCTGCAGCCTTCTCCCTGAAGAACAGACTGATGATCTGTGGCGCGAATTTGTAGAATACGATCGCTATTATGATCAGGAATATGGTTGAATACTTGACGCAGAACTTGAAGCCCTCTTTTACTCTCTTTGTCAGGCCTGCTCCATAGTTAAATGAGCAAACCGGCTGATAGCCCTGGCCAAATCCGATAAGAGCTGAGCCCATCATCAGCATAAGTCTTCCTGCAACGCTCATTCCGGCAATAGCTGCATCTCCGCCGATGGCTCCGGCTGTACGATTGAGAAGGAGCGTTGATATGGCAGCAAGTCCCTGACGGAAAAGAGACGGTGCACCACCGTTTATTACTTCAAGGAGATAGTGACCGTTGATCTTGACGTTGCCAAGGCTCATCCTGATGTTTTCGCCCTTGCTGGTTCCGATGAACAGGACTACAAAGCTTGTGAGCTGACCCATGACTGTTGCGATTGCTGCTCCCCTGACCTGCATATGAAAAACGAGGATGAGGAGAGGATCAAGAACCATGTTCATAACGGCTCCGGACATAAGTCCTATCATCGCATATACCGCGCTACCCTGAAAACGGAGCTGGTTGTTGACCACGAACTGAGCCATCATAAATGGCGCTCCGAAGAGGATTATCCTCATGTAGTCAACAGTAAACTGCATTGTTGTGTCCGTAGCCCCAAGGAAATGGGCTATCGGGGCCGCAAAGATATTTCCGACTATTGCAAAGATCAAACCGACGATTATCGCCATGGCAAATCCTGTGGATGCCATCTCATTGGCTTCCTTGTGATTGCCTGCTCCGAGCATTCTTGAAAGATAGTTGCCCGAACCATGTCCAAAGAAAAATCCAAAGGCCTGGATTATTGCCATTACTGTGAACACAAGTCCGACCGAGGCTGTAGCTGCGGTGTTGATCGCAGGGTCATCGGATACTCTTGCAACAAAGAATGTGTCCGCCGTGTTGTATATTGCTGTTACCAGCATGCTGATGATTGTGGGCACCGACAGCGACAGTATAAGCTGTGGTATCGGCGTGGTTGTGAGATATTCACGCCTGTCTCTTGGTTGTTTCATCTATTTAAAGTTTCCTTTTGTGCAATTTGTTTGTATGTAATATATGTTATCACACCTGTCAAGTCTTGGTGGGGTTGGTGTGTGTCAGTGGGGACGTTGGCTTTGGCAGTTTTGGACCCTGGGGACGGAGTCAGTGGCTCATTTTTTCAAAAGCTTGTAATCATCATGTTTTTCTCACAAAAAATGA
>JAFSTR010000026.1 GCA_017445665.1 Butyrivibrio sp.
GATAGACGATAATAAGGTATGGCAGGCACTTAAGGAAGCAGCTCTTGATGAGTTTGTAAAAGAGCTTCCGGAGGGCCTTGATACGCAGATCGGAGAAAGAGGAATCAGGCTTTCCGGCGGACAGCGTCAGAGGATTGGAATTGCAAGAGCTCTTTTCGAAGACCCTGAGGTCCTTGTCCTGGATGAAGCAACATCAGCGCTGGACAACGATACCGAAGCTGCCATCATGGATTCCATCAACAGACTTCACGGAAGAAAGACTCTTGTGATCATTGCACACAGACTTCAGACTATTGAGAAGTGCGACATGATCTACAGTATTGGAGAGGGAAAGGCTACACTTAAGTAAGACCTTTGGAGGAGCTATGGAGAGTACACAGTTGTCATCAGAAAAGAAGAGAAATCCCAGCTTTGAACTGCTGAGAATAATTTCCATGCTCATGATCCTGACACTGCATTACAACGCCAGGGCAGATGTCCTTCTTCATCTCGGAGTTCCGGCCGGTGCCGTAAACATTTTTGCCAATATCATGGAGTCCTTTGCTATAACAGGGGTCAATGTTTACGTGCTTATCAGCGGATATTTTCTTTCAAAGGGAAGAGCCAGGATAAGCCGCCTTATTGCAATGATATGTCAGGTATATTTCTATACTCTTCTTATATCTGTTGTCATGGCAGCTGTTGGAGCATCTTCAGCAAGCCAGTACAGCTCACTGTACAGGATTGCAGAGTATGTATTCCCTATCTCCTCTGAGCATTACTGGTTTGTAACAGCCTATGTGATAATGTATGTGCTTGCTCCGGTTATGAATGCTGCCATGGACAAGCTGTCAAGAAAGCAGATGAGGACAGTGATATTCCTGCTTCTTATATGGTTCTGCTTTGTAAAGAGCATAGTTCCGGTTCTTTTCCCTACAGATAAATTCGGTTATGACTACGGATGGTTTATCTGTCTGTATCTGATAGCGGCATACATACGTAAATATGATGTGGTTTTGTTTTACAACGCAAGAAATTCGATCATGGTATATCTTGTATCCTGCGCAGTAATAGCAACCATGAGCATTTCGCTGTACTATATAAACTTTAATCACGGAGGCTTTGCACACTTCCAGGAGGTTCCGTTTAATTACAATTTCTTCTTTACACTTACCGGTTCTCTGGGACTTTTCTCTTTCTTCAGATTCTTTAAGATGAGGGAAAACAAGACGGCTGATGTGGTGAGATTTGTAGGGCCTCTTACCTTTGGCATCTACCTGATCCACATGCACGTGGAGATAAGAGACAGATGGGTCATCTGGATCGAGCATCTCATCGGAGAGGTGCCGGGCTACAGTGTTCCGCTTTTTGCATGGCATGCATTAAGAGCGATCCTTATTGTCTTTGTGGCCGGAGCATTTGTTGACTGGATCAGAAAGATCATCTTTGATTATGTCGGAAGGACCATGCATGACACATGGCTCTTTAAGAAAGTAAGACAGTTGGATAAGGAGCTGGATTGAAGACACTTAGAAGCTATTTTCTTAATTTAAAAAGGTTTCAGGCTCCCCTGGAGAAGTTCGTATTTCCTGTGGTTTTGCTGCTTTATCCGCTGATAGGACTAAATCTTGGACTGGATATAACAGACACCACCTACGGGCTCTCCAACTACGAGTTTCTTGGCAGTATAGACCACATGTGGGCACTTTCGACGTTTCTGAGTAACATCCTTGGGAGAGTCATCATGAATCTTCCCTTTGCCGGAACCATGGTGGGAATGTCGTTTTATTGCAGTCTTATCATCTCTCTGACAGCTCTTTTGCCCTACTATATACTGCAGAAGTGGATGCCGGGATGGATGATATTTATAGGTGAGTTTATAGCTGAGAGCCTGTGCTGGTGCCCCAGGGTTATCCTGTACAATTACATGACTTACCTGTTCTTTACACTGGGAACGCTTCTTTTGCTGATCGGGATCTTTGAGTGGAAGAGACAGGATCTCTTTCTTGCTCTTGCCGGTGTATGCTTTGGAATGAGCGTAATGGTACGCTTTCCTAACGTGGTAGAAGCTGCCATGATACTGGTTCTGTGGTTCTACGGATTTATAACTCACGGCAGTTTTTTGGAAACCTTGAAAAAGACCCTTATCTGTATCGCGGGATACATCGCAGGCCTTTTGATTCCCTTTATCGGAATTGCCGGTCTCTATGGCCCGACAGCTTATTTTGAAATGATAGGCAGCCTTTTCGGAATGACGGAAAAAGCCTCTGATTACACAGCGGGCGGAATGATAAGCTCTATAGTAAGCGCCTATTCAAAGACCGCTTCCGACATGGTCATAATGCTCCCCTGCATTGCAGCCGGAATTATAATGTTTATGCTGCTTCCTGAGAGATATGTTCCGGTAAAAAAGCTCTTGTACATCGCAGGGCTGTTGGTAGTAGTTAAGTTCTATTTCTCACGAGGTGTATTTACAAGAAATTATCACTACTATGACAGCGTTTTCCAGGCAGCCATGATGTTTGTGATAATAACACTGATACTGTGCGTCATTGGCAGTGTCGGAGTTTTAAACGGCAGCAAACAGGAGCAGACCCTGGCATTTGCCGCTCTCCTTATAGTGCTTATAACACCCCTTGGCAGCAATAACTATACATTTCCTGTTATCAACAACTTGTTTGTGGTTGCTCCGATATCGCTCTGGCTACTCAGAAGGATGATGCAGAGGGCGGGAGAAGCTCACTACAATTTTGCATGGCAGGGCATGATCTCCATGGTCATCACCGTACTGATCATTCAGGGGATCATCTTCCATTTCAGCTTTGCTTTTATGGACGCAGTGGATGGAAGCAAGAGAGATGCTTACTGCACAATTCCCAAGACTGCAGGCATGAAGACCACTTCAGATAATGCACAGACTTTGGATGAGCTGTATGCTGCCCTTAAGGATGAAGGTCTTTTGCAGGACAAAGTCCTTTTATTTGGCGGAGTTCCCGGGCTTTCATACATTCTTGATATGGAGCCTGCAATCGACACCGTTTGGCCGGATCTTGACAGCTATGCCACATCCAAGTTTGACGGTCAGCTTATGGAGCTTGGCACATCCGGGGATACACCTGCGGTGATCCTGGGAAAAGACCCGGCTGAGTATGCCAACATAGATGAGAAATATGACATTTTGATGGACTATATTGTGAATCACGATTATAATAAGGTCTTTGAGAATGATAGATTTATGGTTTTTAGCAATAAATAGGAGTTTATGAAATGACAAAGACACAGGAAACAATTGAAACACAGGCAGAAGAGAAGAAGGATATCTTTGACAGGATCATGTCTCTGCCGGTCCTTAACATCTTTGAACCGTTTTACAAAAAGTACAAGGAAGCTCTTATGTACCTCTTCTTTGGAGGACTTACATTCTTTCTGAGCATTTTCCTGTTCTGGTTTATGGGTGAGGGCGTAATGCACCTCAATCCGGTCGTAAATAACACTATCGACTGGGTTATTTGCGTGGCTTTTCAGTTCTTTACAAACAGAACATGGGTATTTGACGGAAAAGTTGATACAAAGAAGGACTTTCTCAAGCAGGCCGGTTCGTTTACGGCAGGAAGACTGTTTACGCTTATTGTTGAGGATGGCCTGATCTTTATCTTTGTCACACTGATGAAGTTCCCGGAGATGCCTGTAAAACTTGGAGCAACCTTCATTGTAATAGTACTTAATTACATCATCAGCAAGCTTATCGTATTTAAGAAAAAAGACTGACCGATAGAGGTTCCGGCCTTGGAGGAGTAACTTATGCGTATAAATTTCAATGTACCACCCTACACGGGAAAAGAGTTTGATTATATAAAAGAGTGTGTAGAAAACCAGAAGATCTGCGGAGACGGTAAGTACACCGCTCTTGATAATGAGTGGATCGAGAAAAAGACAGGCTGCACAAAGGCACTGCTCACAACATCCTGTACTCACGCAACAGAGATGGCAGCGATCCTGGCAGAGATCAAAGAGGGGGATGAGGTCATCATGCCTTCCTACACCTTCGTATCTACAGCCAATGCTTTCGTTCTTCGCGGAGCAAAGGTCATCTTCGTTGATATTAGACCTGACACCATGAATATTGATGAGAACCTCATAGAGCAGGCCATCACCTCCAAGACCAGAGCAATCGTTCCTGTGCACTACGCAGGAGTTGGCTGCGAGATGGATACTATCATGGACATCGCAAAGAGACACAATCTCCTTGTTATCGAAGATGCTGCCCAGGGCGTAATGGCAACCTACAAGGGTAAGGCTCTCGGTGCCATCGGAGATTTCGGTAACTACAGCTTCCATGAGACCAAGAACTACAGCATGGGCGAGGGCGGAGCGCTTCTTCTTCGCGATGAGACCTATGTGGATAACGCCATAATCATCAGGGAAAAGGGTACCAACAGAACTCTCTACAAGCTTGGCAAGGTAGATAAGTACAGCTGGATAATGCCGGGTTCATCTTATCTTCCCAGTGACATGAATGCAGCTTACCTCTATGCTCAGCTTCAGATGGCAGATGAGATAAATAAAGACAGACTTAACCACTACAACAGATATTATGAGGCTCTTAAGCCTCTTGAGGAGAAGGGACTTATTGAACTGCCCTATGTACCAAAAGAGTGTGTTCACAATGCCCACATGTTCTACATCAAATGTAAGGACTTCGAGGAGAGGAAAGGTCTTATCGAGTACCTTCTTAGCAACGATATCCTTCCTGCTTCACACTATGTTCCGCTACATTCAGCCAAGGCTGGACTTATCTACAGTGAATTCAGGGGAGAGGATAAGTACACCACCAAAGAGAGTGAGAGGCTCTTAAGGCTCCCTATGTACTACAAGCTCACAGACGAGGACCTGGACGAGGTTGTAATGAGAGTCAAGGAGTACTACAAATTTACTTAAGCAGGAGCTCTTTGTATGAAAAAAGTGCATCAGGTTCTGAACTTCATAGTACCTGCGATCATTACGCTGATGGTTATTGTGATTGTTTCTTGTTTAGGGGACTATTACTTTGACCTCAATGATGATGTGCTCATGAAAGATATATTGTCAGGAGCCTACACCGGGACTCCTGCCGGACATAATATTCAGATGCTGTATCCTGTCAGTGCCTTTATTGCCCTTATCTACAGGGTATTCAGGGGGATTGATGTGTATGGCATCTTTTTATGTGCTCTTCAGTTTCTGTGCGTCTACATAGTGACAAGCCGTGCTTTTTCGGCATTTGAGGACAGGAAAGCAAGGATCATAGCAGCTCTTGGCATACTTATGTTTATGCTGGGAACTGTAGGCTCACACTTTGCATTTGTACAGTACACTTTTACAGTGGGCTTTATGTCTGCCACCGCAGCATTTCTCATAGTCACACACGAGGGAGACGGGAAAAGAGATATCGTACTTGCGACAGCTCTCATAATCCTTGCCTATCTCATAAGGTCGGAGATGCTTCTTTTGACCCTTCCTATAGTCGGAGTGGCTGTGTTTGACAGATGGCTCATCAAGAGAAGTTATCTGGTGATCAATTGTCATGACGGTATTCCGGTATCACGCTATGGCGAGAAGAAGGCTCTTTTCATGTGGCATCTGAAGCTGTGCGTTTTCATAGTACTTGGAATAGTGATATCTGCGCTGGCTCATAGGATAGGATACTCATCACCGGAGTGGAAGCAGTTCAATGACCTCTTTGATGCAAGGACAGAGCTGTACGACTTCCAGTACATACCTGACTATGCTGAGAATAAGGAGTTCTTTGACAGTATAGGATTATCCGAGCCTGAGCAGAGACTTCTTGTAAATTACAACTACGGAATTGATGATGAGATCAATGCCGATACGCTCTGGGCTGTGGCTGATTATGCCTCTGGGCAAAAGACAGATGAGACACCTCTGCTTCAGAGCCTTAAGTCAGGCACTGTTTCATACCTGTACAGATTGAGGCACATAGCTTATCAAAAGAGCTATGAGTACCCCATGACGGATTCGCCCTGGAATATAATAGCACTTGTTCTCTATTTAATGGCAGTTGTTATTTATTGTTTGCAGGGAGAAAAGCATCAGAAGATCACAGGTGTATTTTCTGTGCTGCTCCTGTTTGCCTGCAGATCCACACTGTGGCTCTATATAATTGTGAGAGGAAGAGATCCCATCAGGATAACACATCCCCTGTATCTCATGGAGATATTTGTGCTTCTTGGCATGATCATAGCGGCAGCAAAAGATAACGAGCGATATGCATATATTCCTCTTCTGGCTGTGGCTATCGCTTCTGCGGTATTTATCCCGAACCAGTTCGGGGTCATCAGGGATGAGATGGAGCAAAGGGCTGCTATGCGCGATCACTACGATGCTTTATACGACTACTTTGCTCAGAATGAGGACAGCTTCTATTTCATGGATGTCTATACCTAC
>JAFSTR010000211.1 GCA_017445665.1 Butyrivibrio sp.
CAGGTAACTGTAGAAACCACACAGGCAGTTATAAATAAGGTTGAGGAAGTTCAAAAGATCGTCGGATCCATCATGTCTATTTCAAAGCAGACTAACCTCCTTGCTCTTAATGCAAGCATTGAGGCTGCCAGAGCAGGTGATGCCGGTAAGGGATTTGCGGTTGTTGCCAACGATGTACGTGAACTTGCTGCTGAAACAAATACCGCTTCTACAGAGATAACGAACATTATCAATGAGCTTACTGAGGATGTACAGAAAGCAATGGCCAGCATAGATGACACCGTTGCTTCAGTATCAGAGCAGAACGAAATGATCGAGACTGTGGGTGAAAACTTCGACAGCATCAATGATAACGTTACAGAAATGCTTGATCGCTTCCAGGTGATCGGAGAAGGAATGAAATCCATTGCATCTTCTACTACAGAGATCAACGATAGTATTTCCAATCTCTCAGCTACCAGCCAGGAAGTTGCATCTCTCTCCAATCAGGGTGTAGAGGCCTCAGATCGCGCAGCTCAGAAATTCGATGCATTCAAAGACACTCTGGGACAGATTTTCCAGCAGGCAAACAAGCTCAAAGACATGCAAACACAGGGCTGAGACAGTTTTAATTCATAAATTTTTCTAAAATTTCGTACAAAAGCCTTAACTTAGTATATATATATACGATATAATACTCAGTAGCAGTAAATATCTGCTACTGAGTATTTTTACAATTTAAGAAAGGAGGAAATATGTGTATGACAGCTACATGTGATGCAAAAATGGAAGTAATTGACTGCATTCTTCATGATTGTGAGAATGAGTATTATCCTGATCCTGAAAGAGTAGCTCATATTACCGGTTTACCATTGGGGGTAGTTTTTGATTTACTTATCGAACTTAAAAACCAAGGTCGTCTCGGCAAGCGCTGATAATCAGATAGGAGAATCTTATGGAAATCACGCAGCAGTATTAAAGGTCCTGTGCTTATATAAGCTCAGGACCTTTATTTTGCATTTATTTGCCTTATTTAGAGCATCTCTACGGGCTCATGTGTAAAATCAGCTTTACCGTCTTCATACAGCTTTCTGACGAATTCTATTGCTCTGGCACCCGATTCCTCAATCGGCACATTCTGACTGTATATATACTTGATATGATCACCGCTGGTAAGGGCAAAATCAATCTCAGTTCCTGAAATCGTTCCGTCTCCGAAATCAAGTGGCTTTACCTCTACGTTTTCAACTTCTTTAACAATTCCTTCACCGAATAGTACTCTCATTAATAACCCTCCTTGTCGATAAAGTTTACGTATACTATATTTTATCACTATTTCAATGTAATTGCGATAGTCTTTGGCTATTTGAGCCATATGTGGTATACTTACCACTGTATTTGTTACAAATAAAGTAATAAAATCCAAAGGAGTATTATGTTTACATTAAAAAAACCTGCCATGCTTGGCATGGCTTTTATATTATCACTCTCTGTCCTGACAGGCTGTTCTTCACAGGATAAGAGCGCTGCCAAGGAAGCTGCTGAAGGGTTTATGACAGCTGTTAAAACAGGCGATACAAATGCCATAAATAACTACTCTTCTTCTGAGGTATCCACCGGATCTTTCGTAGCTCTTTTCAACAAGGATTATATCAAAGAAGATCTTGTTTCCAAGCTGGGTGATCCGGAGCTCGACGAAGAAACAGTAACCAAGCTGGATGAGTTGGGAACCATGTATTCCACTCTTATGGAAGAATACCAGATCACAGAGGTATCGCTTAATGACGACGGAACTGCTACAGCTTATGTGACTATGAAGACCAGCTTCCCCTATGATGTTATAGCCAGCTCCGAAACGCAGGATAAATTCTCCAGCGCTTCTGAAGAATACAATAATACAAGCCAGGCCGAGCTTCTAAAGATCAGTGAGGAGCAGGGTCAGGACGCAGCTCTTGCCAAGGCATACAATGATCTGATCCTAATCGCCGTAGATGTATATGAAGAGGCGATCGAGTCTTCAGAACCTGTATCTTATCTGATAGCGCTTAACCTTGCCAAAAATGATGAGACCGGCACCTGGTATGTAACATCTGTCCAGAGCTATGACAGCTCGGTGGCAGGAACTGGCGCTCCAGCAACAGACACAGATACATCCGCTACAGAGAGTTCCTCAGCAGCATCCTCCGATGCTACAACAGATAATTGATAAACTGATTGATTAGTGTGAATGTAAAAAGAGGAGTCGGTTCAATGTGAACTGACTCCTCTTTTAATAATCTCTTACTTGCCGCCTGTGATCTTATTGATAATGATCTTTCCGGCTCTTTTAGCTGCGTATGGTCCAACAGCCTTGAGCTTGTCTTCAGACCTGTACATTGTACTTGCAGCAGGCATGTCACGTGTAAGATGGATGGCATCGAATTCACACTTGGTTGTGCAAAGTCCGCATCCGATACAACGGTTCTCATCAACGGTTGTAGCACCGCATCCGAGACATCTTGCTGCCTCAGTCTTAACCTGCTCTTCAGTAAGAGTAAGTCTGAGGTCATCGAAGGTATCCTTGGCAACTCCTGCCTTCTTGCCGGGGATCTGTCTCTGTGCATTGTCAAAGGTCTCAACCTTGATATCGTCCTTATCAAGCTCGATGAACTCTCTTCTGTCACGGGCAAGGTCAAGACGGTTTCCTTTGTGTACGAAACGGTTGATGGATACATAGCCTTCTCTTCCGCCTGCGATAGCATCAATAGCGAACTTAGCGCCTGTAAATACATCACCGCCTACAAAGATATCGGGCTCAGCTGTCTGTCTTGTAAGTGCATCAGCCTTGGCTGTGCCGTTTCTGTTAAGCTCAACCTTTGTTCCCTTAAGAAGATCTCCCCACTGAACTGACTGTCCAATAGAAAGAAGCAGATTCTCGCAAGGGATTGTGATCGTATCATTCTCATCGTACTGAGGATTAAATCTGTGCTCAGAGTCAAATACTGAAGTACATCTCTTGAATACTACAGCTGTTACATGACCGTTCTCAGAAAGAACTTCCTTAGGTCCCCAGCCGTTCTTAACTTCAATACCCTCTTCTTTTGCTTCTGCAACTTCATCCTTAGCAGCAGGCATTTCCTGCTCGCTTTCAAGACAGAGCATTGTAACCTTGCTTGCTCCTGCTCTTACAGCAGTTCTTGCAACGTCGATAGCAACGTTACCACCACCGATCACTACAGTCTCGCCATTAAGCTTGATTGAATGATCCTGATTGATATTGCGAAGGAAATCAACACCGGTCTGAACTCCCTTTGAATCCTCTCCGGGAACACCTGCCATTCTTCCGCCCTGCATACCGATGGCTATGAAGAATGCCTTATATCCTTCAGCACGAAGCTGTTCGATTGTAATGTCTTTTCCTACTTCTACGCCGCACTTAAACTCAGCGCCCATATCTTTGATAACATCGATTTCTGCCTCAATGATATCCTTCTCGAGACGATAGCTTGGAATACCGTTCATGAGCATTCCGCCGGCTCTCTTCTCTTTTTCGAATACGGTTACAGGATAGCCGTTGAGTCTCAGGTAATAAGCAGCTGAAAGACCTGCAGGGCCTCCACCGATCACTGCTACCTTGTACTCATCGCCCCACATACCGCCATCGTGTTTCTCACAAAGAGGCACATATCTCTTATCTGCCTTAAGGTCAAGAGAAGCAATAAACTTCTTGATCTCATCAATAGCAAGAGGCTGGTCGATGGTTCCTCTTGTACAAGCATCCTCACAGCGTCTGTTGCAGACTGCACCACAAACCATAGGGAATGGATTGTCCTGTTTGATGAGCTTAAGAGCATCTTCATATCTGCCCTCAGCAGCCATCTTGATATATCCCTGAACTGACAGGTGAACAGGACAAGCTGTCTTACAAGGAGCTGTACCTGTGTCATAGCAATTAATCTTGGCATCATCACGGTAGTTATAGTTCCACTTGTGAGGTCCCCACTTCTTGTTATCGGGAAGCTCACTCTTAGGATATGTAACCTCTGTGCCGTTCTTCTTGCAGAGCTTCTGTCCGAGCTTGGCAGCACCGACAGGACATACCTCTACACACTTACCGCAGGCAACACACTTCTCCTTCTCAACATGAGCTCTGTAAGCAGATGCTGACATATTAGGTGTGTTGAAAAGCTGTGATGTACGAAGCGCGTTACATACGCCGGGAGCACAGTTACAGATAGCAACTATCTTGCCCTCACCGTCAATATTTGTGATCTGGTGAACATAGCCATGGCGCTCTGCTCTCTCTAAGATCTCATAAACCTCTTCCTTGGTGATATAGTGTCCGATTCCACGGTCATCCATGTACTCAGCCATATCGCCCATTCCGATACAGTAATCACCACGGATCTCTCCGCTTCCCTCACCACGCATAGCCTGCTGTTTACGACATGAGCACTCGGAAATACCGTACTTGTCATACATATCTATCCAGCGTGAAAGATGCTCAACAGGTACTGACTGATTCTCCAGTGAAATAGCCTTCTCAACAGGGATTACGTGCATTCCGATTCCTGCTCCTCCGGGTGGAACAGACTCTGTGATTCCCTGAAGCGGAAGCTGTGTCATAAGGTTAAAGAATGTAGCCATCTCAGGATGCTCATCAGTAATCTTATCCTGCATCATCATGAACTCAGCTGAGCCCGGTACAAAGATAGGAAGCTCATACTGAAGGTGCTTGTCAGGGGTCTTAGCCCTGTTCTGCTCGATGATACCTATAAATCTGAGGTCGTGGACCATCTTGGTGCACTCTTCCTCAGTCATATTATTCATTTTAGCGAGTTCCGGTATAGAGTAAGGAACACGTGTCTTTTTGAAGTTAAGACAGAATCTTACCTGTTCCTTGTTCAGAACACGGTCAAGCATCCAATACTCAGGATCTCTGTTGTTGATCTTTTTTGTGATCTTTTTGATCATACGATCAGTAATGAGAGTTGCCAGCTCAAGAACCATTTTTTCCTTTTCAGGATCTTCTGCCACATAGTTCTCGTCCTGCCAAAAGTCATTCTCGTTGATCATAGGATCGCCGATTTTCCATTCAGCCATAGTTTTTGCCATAAGTAATCCCCTTTTTCTTAAAATAAAAATTAATCTTTTAATCTACATATATACTAACATATAAGCCAATTTTTTTCCGCAAAAAAAGGCGATTTTCATCGCCTTTTCACGCGTTTTTATTCTTTTAAAAACTTATCATTTCTCATCGTAAAGATGACAGCATACAACATGTCCGTTACCCATATCCTTAGGCATAGGAGTAACCTCTTTGCACTTAGCCATACACTGAGAACATCTTGTATGGAACTTGCATCCCTTAGGTGGGTTTGCAGGTGAAGGAATATCTCCCTGAAGGATGATCCTGTCCTTCTTGATCTCAGGATCAGGCATAGGTATTGCTGAGAACAATGCCTTTGTATATGGATGCAGAGGATTTGCAAAGATATCCTCTGTATTACCTGTCTCTACAAGGTTTCCAAGATACATTACACCAATAGTATCTGAAATATGCTCAACTACAGAGAGGTCATGAGAGATGAACAGATATGTAAGACCTCTGTCCTCCTGAAGCTGCTTCAAAAGGTTAATGATCTGCGCCTGGATTGATACGTCAAGCGCTGAAACAGGCTCATCACATACTACAAACTCAGGCTTAAGAGCAAGAGCTCTTGCGATACAGATACGCTGTCTCTGTCCGCCGGAGAACTCATGAGGATATCTGTCCTTGTGGTACTCCTGAAGTCCGCATTCTTTCATGATATTGCTGATATACTCATCATATTCGGAGGCAGGTACAAGACCATGCTCCTTAACAGCTTCACCGATGATCTCACCGATAGGAAGTCTTGGTGAGAGTGATGAATATGGATCCTGGAAGATGATCTGCATCTTGGTCCTGAGCTCACGAAGCTGCTTCTTATCAAGCTTACTGATATCCTGACCGTTGAAGATAATGTCTCCTGCAGTCTTCTCTATAAGTCTTAAAATTGTACGTCCTGTTGTTGACTTACCACAGCCTGATTCACCAACGAGTCCCATGGTTGTTCCCTTCTTGATAGTAAAGGAAACATCGTCAACAGCCTTAACTTCTCCTGTTACACCTCCAAAGAAGCCGCCCTTTATCGGGAAGTATTTCTTGAGGTTTTTAACTTCTAATATGTTCTCCATTAGTTAAGACCTCCTTCCTCGCATCTGTAGCATGCAACCTCATGTGTAGGTGATACCTTATAGGTCTTGGGATATGCACCGTTGCACTTTTCTGTGCACATCTCACATCTATCCTTGAAATAGCAGTAATTAGGCATATCAATAGGGTTAGGAACATTACCCGGTATGCTGTAGAGCTTGTCTACATGCTTACCAACCACAGGCTTTGAATTCATAAGACCGATGGTGTAAGGGTGTCTCGGATCCTTAAATATCTCTGTTGCAGTACCTTTTTCTACTACTCTTCCTGCATACATAACTACAACGTAATCAGCCATCTCAGCTACTACACCGAGGTCATGGGTGATAAGCATGATGGAGCTTCCCACCTTGTCCTTAAGGCCTCTAAGGAGGTCAAGGATCTGTGCCTGGATTGTAACATCCAGCGCTGTAGTAGGCTCATCAGCGATGATAAGCTTAGGATCACATGCAAGAGCCATAGCGATCATGACACGCTGTCTCATACCACCAGAGAGCTCGTGAGGATACATCTTGTATACGCCCTCCTTGTTGGCAATACCAACAAGCTGAAGCATCTCAATTGTTCTTGCCTTAACATCCTCAGCAGACATTGAAGGGTTATGGAGCTTAATTACTTCATCAACCTGATCTCCGATCCTGAATACAGGATTAAGACTGGTCATGGGCTCCTGGAAGATCATACCCATTGAATTACCGCGGAGTTTCTGCATGTATGAAGCAGGAGCATTAACTACGTTAATAGCCTTGTCTCCTGTATTAAATCTGATCTCTCCCTCTACAGTCTGACCTGAAGGGCGCTGAACCAGCTGCATAAGTGAAAGAGATGTTACACTCTTTCCGCATCCTGACTCACCAACGATACCTACTGTCTTACCGTTAGGTACTTCGAAAGAAACACCGTCAACGGCCTTAACAGTTCCGATATCTGTAAAGAAATATGTGTGTACGTTATCAAATTCCACACAGTTATCCGGATTCTTCATCTGAGTAACATACTCACTCTCCGGAATGTTTTTTCTGTTTCTCTTTTTCTCAATTGCTGCAGTGATCTTACGGTTCTCTCTTGAAATCCTTCTCGACTCCCTGGCAGAAATATAATTATCCTTTTTAGCCATCTTTATCACCTCTTCATCTTTGGATCAAACGCATCACGAAGTCCGTCACCTATAAAGTTAAAGGCAAGAACCGTAAGCAGGATGA
>JAFSTR010000212.1 GCA_017445665.1 Butyrivibrio sp.
AGCCTGCATGTGGCAATGGTGCATGTCTTTAACCAGTATTTCAGAGTGGATCTCTATGACGAGGATGGCACGGTAGATAATATATTCTTAAATACAGATCAGCTTGCTGTGGCTGATTATGAGAATAATGCTGTGAAGGCTGTTGAGATCTATTCCAATATGTACCTTTATCCCGAGGACAGGAAGAGATTTAGAGAGTTCTATGATATGACCACTGTCAGGGACAGGATAAAGGCTGCAGGAACGGAATATGTGGTTGATTACTATCATTCCGCCATCCCCGGAGACAGGGGAAGAATGCAGATGTATATGATACTGCCATTTTATTACAGCGGCAGATGGAAGTATATTTCTCTCTGCAGATATGCAGATGAGATCAGGGACGATATATGGAAGTGATTGGGCAGGTATAAATGTTAAGGTTTTGTTTTGGGGCATCCGGTGCCGGAAAAAGCACCGGATTATACAGGGAAATAATAGACAGGAGCAATAAGGAACCGGACACTGATTTTCTTATCATCGTGCCGGATCAGTTCACGATGCAGACTCAGAAGGATGTTGTAAGGATGCATCCTAAGAGGGCTATCATGAACATAGATGTATTGAGCTTTGGCAGGCTCTCCCACAGGGTATTTGAGGAGACAGGCCATGGCTCTTTTTCTGTGCTCGATGATGTGGGTAAGAGCCTGGTCCTTCGGCATGTATCTGACATGTTGGGGGACAAACTCCCTGTCATTGGCAGGAATATGCATAAACCCGGCTATCTGGACGAAGTAAAGTCCACAATTTCTGAGTTCATGATGTACGGGATCGGAGATGACGCACTTTCTCTTTTAGAGGAAAAGAGTGTGAAAAAGGGTGCGCTAAATGCCAAGATCAGGGACTTAAGACTTCTTTATAGTAGTTTTCTTAAGTACATAGAAGGCAGATTTATAACCACGGAGGAAACCCTCGATATTTTGTGCAGAGCTTTGACAGGATCAGAGCTTATCAGGGACAGTGTCATTGTCTTTGACGGGTTTACAGGCTTTACACCGATCCAGTACAGGGTTATAAAAGAGCTTCTTTTGCTTTGCAAGGAGGTTGTGGTTTCAGTTACCATCAGCCCGGATCAGGATCCGTACGCGGATTCGTTCCGGGAGCAGGAGCTCTTTATGCTCAGCAAAAAGACTGTAAGGGATCTTGAGAAACTGGAATTTGAGGTCCAGAAGGAAAAAGGCTCTGATATACCTGATCTTGAGACCTATAGGAAATTAAGACACAGTGAAGCGGCAGACATCTTTTATCGCGATGAGCCTGTGGCAAGACTTAAGGACAATGCACCACTGGCATTTCTGGAGAAGGCTCTTTTCCGATATAGTCCGGAGAAGTTTGAGGGAGAGAACAGTTCAATATTCCTCTATCAGACCACGACGCCTTCCGAGGAGATCCGTCAGACAATGATCAAGATATCTGATCTCGTCAGGAATGAAGGCTACGCATACAGGGACATTGCGCTGGTTTGCGGATCCCTTGATACCTATGGGGATATTATTGCCAGACAGGCGCAGAAGTTTGGTATTCCGGTATATCTCGACCAGAATGTAAATCTCATGCTCAATCCCTTTATTGAGTACATCACAAGTGCTCTGAATATCGTCATTTCAGGCTACAGATATGAGGACGTTTTCCACTACATGAGGAGCGGAATGACCGGATTTGATGCCGGGGATACGGACCTTTTGGAGAATTATGTAAGGGCACTTGGAATCAAGGGCAGGAAACAGTGGGAAGACAGGTTCCTTCGCAGAATGCCAAGAAAGTTTAAGACTGGGAAGCATGACCTTGAAGAGAAGGAACAGCTGCTCCTTGAGAAGCTTGACCTGATGAGGGAGAAGATAAGCAGTGATCTGAAACCTTTATTTGATGCAAAAGGCGGAACTGTAAAAGAGATCACAGATGCCCTTATAAGTGTTGTAGAGGTGGGAAATTTAAAAGAAAAGCTGGAAGAGTACAGAAATACCTTTGAAGAGCAGGGAGATCAAAAAAAGGCCAAAGAATACGATCAGATATATACAAGAGTCATGACACTGTTTGAGCAGATGAATGCGCTTATAGGTGATGAGAAGCTTGATATGGCTGAGTATAAGGATGTGCTTAGCGCCGGCTTTGGTGAGATATCTGTTGGTACGATACCACAGGACGTTGACAGGATAATAGTGGGAGATATAGAGAGAACAAGGCTTAAAGAGGTGCGTGTATTGTTCTTTGTAGGTGTCAACGATGGCAATATCCCTTCAAATGCAGGAAGCGGCGGGATTTTGTCCGATATAGACAGGCAGTTCTTACAGGAACTTGGCATGGAGATTGAGTTTGCGCCATCACCGAGGCAGCAGATGTATATCCAGAGGCTGTATTTGTATATGAACCTTACTAAGCCCACAGACAAGCTGTTTTTGTCCTTCGCTGAACTCGGCAACGACGGAAAGAGCTTAAGACAGGCATACCTGATTCCCAAGCTGAAGCAGATGTTTGAAAATCTGGAAATAGAAAGACCAATGGAAAACGGGTTTGAGGCTCAGATGGTCAGCATAGATGACGGAATGGATGCTTACTCAGAGCTTGTGAGAGAATATGCGGGAGGAAGATTGTCTCCGCAGCAGGAGAGGGAGATGTTCACGCTCAGGAAGGTCCTCTCTGAGAATAAGGACAACAAACTCGTCGAGAAGCTGACCGAGGCTGCGTTTATTCACTATGAGTCTGTGCCCATCGCCAAGGCTGTTGCTCTTGCTCTCTATGGAGCAACCCTGGAGAACAGTGTCAGCAGGCTTGAGAAATATGCAAGCTGCGCATATGCTCACTTTTTACAGTATGGGCTATCGCTTAATGACAGGCAGGAGTACAGTTTCGAGGCTTCCGATCTTGGAAATGTGTACCACCAGGTGCTTGAGAAATACACGGGAGAAATAATAACAAAAGGTATTGATTGGAGGGAACTTTCCAAGGAGAAATCTGACGAAATATTAAATCGAGTTTTAACAGAATGCGTAGATGCGTACGGCGATACGATTTTAAGGAGCAGCGCCGGAAATCAGCATATGATAGAGCGCATCAGGAGGATCCTTACAAGGACTGTAGATACGCTTAAATACCAGATCACAAGCAGTTTGTTCAATCCGGCATATGTTGAGATGAGTTTTTCAGAGGCCGGTAGTCTTGATGAAATTGATGTTGCTCTCTCTGAAGATGAAAAGAAAAACATAACAGAGAAAATGAAACTCAAAGGTAAGATTGACCGGGTTGATCTATGCAGTGAAGGTGATCAGATCTACGTTAAGATCATGGACTTTAAGTCCAGTGAACACAAGTTTAATCTGGCTTACCTGTACTACGGCCTTCAGCTTCAGCTGGTCATGTATATGAACGTGGCTGTTGCAAGCGAGAAGAAAAAACATGCAGACAAGGAAGTTATCCCTGCAGCAATCCTGTACTATCACGTGGAAGACCCCATGATAGAGGGAAAAGCGGATACAGTAACGGATGATATCAATCAGGAGATAATCTCAGAACTGAAAATGACCGGATTGGTTAACGATAATACTGATATTATCAGGAAGCTTGATACGGGCATAGTTACTAAGTCCGACATTATCCCGGTGGAGCTTAAGAAGGACGGAACACCGACTGCCAAGTCGCAGACAGCCAGCTCTGACCAGTATGAAGCCATATCAGGCTTTGTTAACAAGAAGGTTAAAGAGTTTGGAAGAAATATTCTGAACGGGGATATATCAGTTAACCCTTACGGTGACAGCAAGATGCAGTCTTGCACATACTGTGCTTATAAGCATATCTGCGGATTTGATGAGCGTATAAGCGGATATAAGAAGAGAAAGATCGATATTTCTTCGGATGATGCAATGATGCGTATTATGAATGGAAATTAAGATATATGGGAGTTGAATTTACTACAGAACAACAGGCAGTCATTGATGCGAGAGACTGCAACATACTGGTATCAGCTGCAGCCGGATCGGGTAAAACGGCTGTACTTGTTGAGCGCATCATAAAAATGGTCCTTGGCGGCCTTGATGTGGATCACCTTCTGGTTGTTACCTTCACCAAAGCGGCAGCAGCTCAGATGAAGGAGAAGATTACCGCAGCCATACAGGACAAGCTGGTTTTGGACCCTGACAATGAGCATCTTCAGAAGCAGGAGACTCTTATACATAACGCCCAGATAACAACCATTGACTCCTTCTGCCAGTACGTTATCAGAAATAACTTTAACACTATAGGACTGGACCCTTCTTTCAGGGTGGCCGATGAGGGAGAGCTTAAGCTCTTGCAGGAAGAAGTCATAAGCAACATGATCGAGGAAGAATATGAGGCTGCCAAGTCTGTAGAGGACAGCGATTTCGTGTTTTTCATGGACTATTTCAATCAGGGCAGCAGAGATGACAGATCTATTGGATTTATTAATGATCTCTTTAAGTTTTCCGTCAGTATGCCATGGCCTGAGGAATGGATCAGAGAGAGGGCATCGGACTATGAGCTTTCCGATGAATCCTTCGATGAATTGTCCTGGGTAAAAGAGTGCATGCGCTATACAAAGAGCACTCTCAGGGAGTGTGCAGACAAGATAGACAGAGCTTATAAGTTGTGCCTTGAGCCCGATGGTCCATACATGTACGGAGATCTGCTTGAAGCTGAAAAAGACAGTATTTATGCGGCTTTGCGATTTGATACCTACGATGCCCTGTTTGACGGGCTTCGAGGGATCACCTTCGACAGATTGTCGACAAAAAGGGATACTTCGGTTAATGCCGATAAGAGAGAACTGGCCAAGTCTCTTCGGGGAGATGTTAAGGACAGGATAGGCAAGCTGGTGACAGATTATTTTGTCCTTCCTTCTGAGGCTGTAATCGCCAATATGGAGCTGTGTAACAGGGCGGTTAAGGAATTGTGCAGGCTTACCCTGGAATTTAAATCCAGATTTGATGAACTGAAAAGAGAGAGACAGGTCATAGATTTCTCTGACATGGAGCACTTTGCGCTGCAGATCTTGGTGGATCCGGATACCAAGCAGCCGACTCAGGTGGCTCTTGAATACAGAGATTATTACAAAGAGGTCCTTATAGATGAGTATCAGGATTCCAACAATGTCCAGGAGATGATCCTTAAGGCTATTTCGGGAGAAGTGGCCGGAGACAGCGAGAGGTTCATGGTTGGAGATGTTAAGCAGTCGATCTATAAGTTCAGACTTGCAAGGCCTGAGCTCTTCATGGAGAAGCTTCATAGTTATGGCAGGGATGAAAGAGCAAGCGACAGAAGGATCGATCTTCACAAGAACTTCAGAAGCAGAAGAGAAGTCCTTGATATAACCAACTATATCTTTAAGAGGATCATGGGAGCAGATCTTGGCGGTGTTGAATATGATACTGATGCCATGCTGGACCCCGGAAGGCCTTTTGAGAAACCGACCTATGACATAAGCCCCGAGATGATATTTATTGACGGCTCGGATACCCTTGATGATGATACACCGGATGAAGAGGGCATCAGGGATATGTCCTCCAGGGAGAAGGAAGCTCTTTTGATAGCAGAGCGAATACATCAGCTCAGGGAAGAGAAGAGCGACCTTATGTTCAAGGATATTGTCATCCTCATGAGATCGCCATCAGGCTGGGATGAAACTTTTAAGGATGTCCTGGAAAGCCAGGCAATTCCTGTATATATCGAGTCAAAGAGCGGATATCTGGATGCCCCGGAAGTTGCGATTTTGCTTGATTATCTCAGTATTATCGATAACCCGAGGCAGGACGTGCCTCTTACAGCTGTCATGCACTCATCGGTAGGAGGCTTTAGCGATGAGGAACTGGCACTTATCCGTATAGCGATAAAGAGAAACGAAGATCTCTCGGGGGTAGAGACTCTCTATGATGGTCTTATCAGTGACGTTGACCTGGAGGAGGGCCTTAAGACCAAAGTAAAGACATTTACGGACTCTCTTGAGGAGTACAGGCACATGTCGACATATACGCCTGTTCATGAACTTTTGCAGATCATCATTGATGATACGGATTATGAGCAGATAGTTACCGCAATGCCGGGAGGAACCCAGAGGAGAGCCAATGTGGAGATGCTCCTTAATAAAGCAGCAGACTTTGAAAAGACGAGCTTTAGAGGTCTTTTTCACTTCGTCCGCTACATCGAGCATATAAAGGTCGTTCAGGTGGACTACGGCGAAGCGGGAACCATTGACGAAAACTCAGACGTGGTGCGTATCATGAGCATCCACAAGAGTAAGGGCCTCGAGTTTCCGGTTGTCTTTGTGGCAGGCCTTAGCAAGGACTTCGATAAAAGAGATACCTATGGTGACCTGATCATTGATATGGATCTTGGAATAGGTGTAAAGAGCATAAATACTGACCTTCGCGTTAAGTATGACACGCTAAGGCGCAGGATGATCGCCAATAAGATAGGCACTGATAACCTGGGTGAGGAGATAAGAGTCCTTTATGTTGCCCTGACAAGAGCCAAGGAGAAGCTCATTATGACCTCCTATGTCAAGAATCTTGCCGGAACTCTGGAGGCGCAGCTAAAAGATATATCTCAGCTTGGAGAAGCCGGTGAGGTGCTCCCTTATTCCGTAAGGGTAAGCGCCGGCAACTATCTCTCAATGTTGCTTCCTTCGCTGATGCTTCATCCTTCAATGGGCGGTCTTTTTGATAAGTACGAGCTTTCAAAACAGGACTACGATACACTTAGTGCAGAATCCGGAAATGCGCCCCTCATCAGAATATACGCTGTCGGAGACAAGGATCTTCTTGACGGGATCAGAGCCGGGGCTTTCAAGGCAACTATGCGCCGGGAAACACTGGAAAATGGCGGAAACATAGATGAGAAGCTCCTTGAGAGTCTTAAGGAGAAATTCTTTGCCAGGTACCCTCACGCTGATCTGAAAGGTCTTTTCACAAAAACCACTGTATCTGAGCTCAAGAAAAAAGCCATGGTGGATGAGGATGAGTTTGGCGTGGTATCTGCCCCATATGCTGCAGAGGAGGAGCCCGGGGGTACTCTTACCGGAGCAGAACGCGGAAGTGCCTACCATAGAGTCATGGAGCTTTTGGATGAGGATGCTTTTGCGGATACATCTGTGAATGCCCTTGGAGATTGGATCGCGAAAGCGGCCGGTAAGGGGCTGATACCTGATGAGTACAGGGATGTTGTTAAGCCTGAAGATGTGAGGACATATCTTTTAACAGATCTTGGAAGGCGTATGGGCGCAGCATTTTCAAGAGGCGAGCTCATGCGCGAGAAGCCTTTTATGATGGGAATTTCTGCAAAAGAGCTGGATCCGGCCTTTCCGGAAGAAGAGATGGTGCTGGTCCAGGGAATTGTGGATGCCTGGTTTCTGGAAGATGATGAGATAGTTCTTCTCGACTACAAGACGGACAAGGTCAGGGACGGGAAGGCGCTTGTTGACAGATATGCCGTTCAGCTTCAGCTCTATAAGAGAGCACTGGAGGCAGCTACAGGAAAAAAGGTAAAGGAAGTATACATTTACTCCTTTACCCTTGAAAGTGTCATAAAACTGGACTGAGCATGGTAAATGCCAATGCTACGGCGTTGGCTGCCATGTGCACAATAAACGGGATACTCAGGGACCGGTGTCTGTAATAGCTGTAAGTAATGATCAGTCCCATCAGAAAGCCGTATAGGGCCTGTACAAGGTTAAGATGATAAATACCAAACAGGGCTGCTGTTGTTATTATCGCTACAGCAGCTCTTTTTACGTGCTTGTACAGGAAGTTGAAGATCAGGTAGCGAAATATCAGCTCCTCCACAAGGGGAGTGGCAAAGCAGTACAGGATGACCAGTACTGCCACTGAATCTGAAACGCTAAAGAGCTGCCCCTCGGCATTCTGAAAGGATGTAAGATCCGTCAGCCCGGTGATGTTGAAAATGATAGTCAGAACAAAAGCCGACAGTGCGCCGATAAGAGCCCACAGGAGGTGTGTCTTTAATTGTTTGAGGTCAAATAAGCTGTTCTTCATAAAATTCTATTGACAATCTTAAGGTATGATAGTTTAATTGATGTGAAATAAAATATAAAAACCGCTAGGGGAGCTATGCTGAGAGTGTACGTGCCACGCACGACTAACCCTTACTACCTGACCCGGATAATACCGGCGTAGGGAAGCAACGATTATTCACATACATCAGGGTACATTATACTGTGCTTTTTATGTTTATGGAATAATAAAGTCAGGAAACCTCCCATTTAACGGTCTGAATAAAGGGAGGATTTTTTTATGAGTTTATTTCTTGAGAAAGTCGTTGAAGACGGCTACACATCTTACAATATCACCAGCGCAGGTTATTTCCTGGTAGTGATCCTTGCAATCGTGGCGTTTCTGGCAGTCAGCTATTTTATAAATGCTGACGGTAAGGGAAAGCTCAGCGTTAAGCAGCTCACTGTATCAGCACTTTGTCTTGCTCTTGCCTTTGTGCTTTCAAACATCAAGCTTTTTAAGGCACCTATGGGCGGTTCTGTTACAATCTTCAGTATGTTTTTCGTAACCTATATCGGATATCTATATGGACCGAGAGTAAGCCTTTCGGCAGCATTTGCCTACGGACTTCTTCAGATGATCGTGGATCCTTATATCATCAGCGTTCCGCAGATGCTCTGTGACTATGTACTTGCATTTACAGCTCTTGGCCTTTCAGGATTTTTCCACAATGCCAAGTACGGTATGTACAAGGGATATGTTGCGGGAGTTTTGGGAAGATATGTATTTGCAGTACTGTCCGGTGTGATCTTCTTTGCAGACTATGCTCCGGAAGGATGGTCTCCGATTGTATATTCAGCAGCATACAACGGAAGCTATCTTGCGGTAGAATCTGCTATTACAATAGCAGTTCTTCTGATCCCTGCAGTTAGGATTGCCCTCAACAGAATTAAGAATGAAGCTCTTGAAAAGGGCGTAGAAAAAGCTGCTCAGGCAGTATAAATACAAATAAAAAGGCCCGACACTTGATAAGTGCCGGGCTTTAATCATGTCTTAAAGGATCTGGATTCCGTTCTTTGTTGCTTCTTCAACCATATCCTCAGGCCAGATAGAACACTGAACCTCTCCGATATGAGCTTTTCTTAAGAAGAACATGCATATTCTTGACTGACCGATTCCGCCACCGATGGTGTATGGCAGCTTTTTGTCCAGAATAGCCTTCTGGAAAGGAAGCTCTGCTCTTTCCATGCATCCGGCCTTCTCGAGCTGGCTCTTAAGTGATTCTTCATCAACTCTGATTCCCATACTTGAAAGCTCGAGAGCAATATCAAGAACAGGGTAGTATACGATGATGTCGGCATTGAGTGCCCAGTCGTCATAGTCCGGAGCTCTTCCGTCATGCTTATCACCGGAAGCGAGCTCGTCACCGATCTGCATTATGCATACAGCACCCTTGGCCTTGGAGATAAAGTATTCACGTTCCTTGGGAGTGTTATCGGGGAACATGTCCTCGAGCTCCTGTGTTGTGATAAAGAAGATCTCCTCGGGAAGGATTTCCTCGATGTAGTCATACTGAATGGACATGAATTTCTCGGTCTTTCTGAGAACCTTGTATACGTTTCTTACTGTTTCCTTGAGGAAATCAAGGTTTCTGTCCTCTTTATTTATAACCTTTTCCCAGTCCCACTGGTCAACGAAGATCGAATGGATATTGTCCGGTACTTCATCACGCCTTACAGCGTTCATATCTGTGTAGAGGCCTTCACCTACATTAAAACCGTACTTTTTAAGGGCGTATCTCTTCCATTTTGCAAGAGAGTGAACAATCTCAGCCGGGCGCTCATTCTCGTTGAGAATGTCGAAAGCTACGGGACGCTCAACTCCGTTCAGATTATCGTTAAGTCCTGACTCAGGGGTTACAAACAGGGGCGCTGTTACACGCTGAAGATTAAGCCTTGTTGAGAGCATTCCCTGGAAAAAGTCTTTGACGGTCTTGATTCCAACCTGTGTGTCATGAAGATCAAGAGCTGATTGGTAGTTCTTTGGGATCTTAAGGTTTTCCATCTTTTTCTTACTTCCTCTTTATAATTTAATTCCTTCCTACAATTTAATAACTTTTAGCGCAATAATGCAAGAAAAAGTTGTTACAAAAGCATCAATTATCTACTAATAAATTTTCAAAAACAATTCACATTTTGGTCACAGAATCCTATTTACAAAAAGACGACAAAAATATATCATATGCTAAAGTTTGAAAACGTTTTCGAAACTTTTAATTTTTTGTTTTAAAGGTAGTAAGGAGTGATTATTATGTTAGGAGAAATGATTAAAAAGCACATTATGCTTCAGCCTGCGCAGGTTAAGGATTTTGTAGATGCAGCAACAAAGTGTGACTTTGATGTTGATATTTATTACAACAGATACGTTGTTGATGCTAAATCGATCCTTGGCGTATTTGGTCTTGATCTTACACAACCTCTTACAGTAGAGTACAGAGGATACAACAAGAATTTTGAGACATTACTTAACGCAATGGCAGTTTGATAAGAAGTGCATAGTTAAATAGGAAATAGGAGGAGGCTCTCTATGGTATAATTTTTGAGTGAATACCGTAGGGAGCTTTTTTATGGAGATCAAAGTATCCGTCAGGGGCCTTGTGGAATTTATCCTAAGGTCCGGAGACATAGACAACAGAATACATCAGGCCAGTCCCGATGCGATGCAGGAAGGTGGCAGGATCCACCGAATGATCCAGAAGAGCATGGGGCCGGATTATCATGCCGAGGTGCCCCTTTCTTATGAAAAGAGCTTTGAAAACTATGAGCTCATCATAGAGGGAAGAGCGGACGGAATACTGGACAGATACATGGATGAGCCGGTAAGTACTCTTGAGATGGGACAGAGTTCATTTTTGCCTGCTGAGCGTTTTGCGCCTATGATCGATGAGATAAAGGGCACCTACAGAGAACTGGCCAGGATGAAGGAGCCGGTAGATGTCCATCTTGCCCAGGCCAAATGTTACGCTGCCATGTACCTTCTGGATCGTCACTATCCGGAAGTAGATGTCAGGATGACCTACTGTAACATGGACACGGAGGAGAAGAAATTTTTCGACTTCACTTATACCTACGCCGAGATTACAGGATGGTTTTTTGATCTGATCGACAAATACAGGAAATGGGCTGACTTTGAGTGTAATTGGGGCCTTGAGCGCACCATGTCCATAAAGGCGGTCAATTTTCCGTTCACATACAGAGATGGGCAAAAAGACCTTGCTGCAGCTGTTTACAGGACTATCGTCCACAAGAAAAAGCTCTTTTTGGAAGCACCGACAGGAACAGGCAAGACGATATCCACGGTATTTCCGACGGTCAAGGCCATGGGAGAGGGCAAGGTATCCAGGATATTCTATCTTACGGCCAAGACCATAACCAGGACTGTGGCCGAAGAGGCCTTTGGGATCATGCGCTCCGGACAGGGA
>JAFSTR010000213.1 GCA_017445665.1 Butyrivibrio sp.
AAGTCCGTATCCGTCAAGGTCTTTATGATATTCACTTCGCTTTCCAGAAACTCAAGATCATGCTCATCCACAGGCTGGATGAGGACTCTTTTCGCCTCCGGATTTCCAAGACAAAAGGTTTCCATAGTAAATGACTCCTTCTTTCCATTATCCAACAAAACATGTCAATTATTCTTTTTTCTGCGAAGGTCCCTGACCCTGTCTCTGAGGGCGTCGGTTGCGCGCATGATCGGAACATGTTCAAGGCTGTTCTCATCGATTCCGGGCTTTGGCATAAACTTCTGTATGCCAAGGAGGATCCTCTTCTGGTTTAATGAGAGCTTTTCTGCATAAGCCCTGGCAAGCTGGTCGTAACGGGCTTCCATCTGCTCTTTTTCCTCTTTGAGCTTCAGCTCTATCACCTTTGGAGCGGATGTAACCTTCTCATATCTCTCCTGGGCTTTTAGGTTAAACTCCTCATGCATCTTCTCAACGTCTTTTAACAGGGCATTAAGACTTGCCTCGGTCAGGGCAAAGTCTGCGCCGAAGATCATTGCAATTGCGATGGCCAGAACCTCGTAGATAATTGGGCTGACAGCAGCGTGTACTCCCTCAACAGCAGGGATAAGAAACTTGACTACCGCTACGCCCGCAAGGCCGAAAGCTATGCTTACCGGTACACAGATCCTTCCGTTTATGTTAAGCGGAAGTCTGCTGTAATCCCACCATCTGGCGTGAAATCTCTTTTCCAGTACCCAGGATGTGCCGTACTCTGCGATGGCACTTCCGATGTAGCAGATGATAAAGATGCCCCATATCGGGAACGACGGGTCTGAGAGGGGCTTTATCAGCGAAAACAGGATTGAAACTCCGACTACGCATGAGCCGTAGATAGGGCAGATCGGGCCAAAGAGGAATCCTCTGTCCGCCCATTTCTTCTCATTGGCCGAGCAGTAGATGGACTCCCAAACCCAGCCGAGGAAGCTGTAGAATATAAATTCAACAAAATATTGTGCGATTAACATGATATAAGTGCCTTTCATATTTTCTAGGTAATACAACAACTATATTCTAGCACAAAAAAAGATGTCCGATTTCTCAGACATCTTTCCGTTTATTCAGCATCAAAAGTCAGTGAATTCAACACTCCGGTCAGTGCTGCATGTACCTCTTCGTTCATCTCTTCGTCGTTGCCGTCGTGACCGTCAGTCTCAAAGATGAGAGCTCCGTCCATGTAATCCCTTGCAAAAGCTGTCATGTAGGATCCGGATCCTTCCTTGTCTACAGGAACAGAAACACTGTACCCTGTGACATCGCTCACGCCCGGGAATGGCCACTCTGTATATTCAGCCTTATCGCCGTAGGCCTTTCCAAGCTCTTTTATGGCTGCTTCTGCCTTATTGTCAACGGTATAGGTGACAGTTATAAGATTTGATCCTGCACAGTCGCCTGTGTATACGATAAATACCTGAGGACCGCTCTGGTTGATCTCAAACTTGGTGGCATCATACTTGACGCTCCAGCCGTTAGCGTCGTGATATACGCTGTTCTCAGGGCCGTTTACATAATTCTCGGAACTGAAGGTGTCAGGATCCTGCCCTTCCACCGGCTCAAACACCAGCTCAAGGCCATCCTCAAACGCTCCGGTTATAACTCCGTTTTCTACTGTATGAATGGTGAGCGTATCTACACTTGCATCTGCTCCGCCAAAGGAAAACTCAACAACACCGTCTTTCTGCGTAATATCAAAAGGAAGTCCTATTCCGTTATGTTCTCCATCCTCTGTGTGTCCATAAGTCTCATCATTAAACACATAGAAGTAGGTCTTTGGGGGATTCTCAGCTTCTTTTGCATAATTAACATATACACCCTTTATAAAATACGGCGCTGCCGGAATCTCAGCCTCTGTCTCCGCAGTCTCCTTGGAAACTCCCAAAACTGCAGAAGATGCATTCTCAGCAGATGGAACCTCCTCAGTTGTCTGATCTGCTGCCGCATTCTGCGTTGCCTTATCCGCGCATCCCATCATCAGCGTTGCGCCTATCGCGCCTGCAAGAAAAAGCGCCGTAAAAATCTTGAGCCCATCCTTTTTCATAATCCTTCCTCCTCTTATGTAACATCAAATAAAATGTTACATCACTTTTTGCACCGAAAGAATTAAAAAAGCATAAAATTTGGAGCGGTACACTGAGGCGAAAATGAGCCACTGACTCCGTCCCCGGGGGCCAAAATTCAGGCGGCTTTGTGTGTGGAGAAGACTTTGACGGAGTCCAGAAGATGCTGGTGATGTACGCTCTTGGCGTCAAATTTGACTGAAGTGAAGGCCATCTGCATGATGGGGCCGGTGGCGAAGGCGCAGATAAGGGTACCGATGCCGACAGGGCCACCAAGGAGCCAGCCGATCAAGGTGGCAAGGCTAAGAAGCGTGATGCTCACAACACCGATCGGAATCTTGCCTGCGCGCTTTGCAAGAGCCACTAAAAGGGTGTCTCTGGGGCCGCAGCCAAGGGAGGCGCTCATGTAGGTGTACTGCGTATAAGCCATGATTATAAGACCGAGGATCATGACAGGAATCCCGGTAGCAAGGCCATCGCACTCAGGCACAAGACCAATCCTGTTAAAGAGATCAACTGCCTTGCCGACTACAAAGGCATCGATAAACATAGCTATTCCTATGGGCTCTTTTAATGCAATATCTATTCCGAGGATCGCGTAAGAAACTGCAACAGATGCTGTTCCGTAAAGGATTCCCAATGTCTTTGAAAGTCCAAGGTTCAAAACATCCCACGGGCCGGCACCGATGTTGGCCCGGATCGTGAGATAAACGCCGAATCCATTCACAAAAAGACTTACGGCCGCTATGATCATGTTCAGTAGAATATCTCTGCTTGTTCTATTTTCCTGTAATCTGCTGTTATTAAACATTTCTTTTGACTTCCCAAATAAAATTATATTGTGCTCAATTTGCAATAGATTATAGCACAAATATTTCTTTTGAGATATTTTATCATCGTAGTGCCTTGACTGCGGCTTTCAGAAAAGATATTGTTAGCATATGCTAACCCATTCAACAAAAGGAGGAAAGTATGAGTAAAATAGCAATAGTATATTGGAGCGGTACAGGTAACACACAGTCAATGGCAGAAGCTGTAAAGGCAGGAGCTGAGAGCAGCGGAGCCAGCGTTGATATGTATTCTCCATCAGAGTTCAGTTCATCACTCGTTTCCGAATATGACGCAATAGCTTTCGGATGCCCTGCTATGGGTGCGGAAGTTCTTGAAGAGACAGAATTCGATCCGATGTTCACATCTATCGAGAGTTCTCTTTCCGGAAAAAAGGTTGTTCTCTTCGGTTCTTACGGATGGGGAGACGGCCAGTGGATGCGCGACTGGGAGGACAGATGCAAGTCTGACAATGCTACTCTCGTAACCGACAGCGTTATCGCCAACAGCGCACCTTCAGCTGACGATCTTGAGAACTGCTCAGCTCTCGGAAGAGCAATCGCGTAACGCATCAGGCATCAAAGATATGCACAAATCTTATGCATAAATCAACAACAGCCGGGTCTTGAGTCTTCTCAAAAGCCCGGCTGCCCCTCTTTTATAAGGGATTTTATT
>JAFSTR010000027.1 GCA_017445665.1 Butyrivibrio sp.
CCGTCTGTAGTGTAGAAAATTGAATACTCAGCTTTTGTAACAGCAACGATCATGGTGTTCTGATTGTATTCTCCGCTTGGCTCCATGATCTCCGGAGGAGGTACGGCTCCTGCTTCAATGACATACTCATTTTCAGCTACAACCGAGCTTATACCGTACTCATTGATGGCTACAGCCTTAATGTTATATACGCCCTCGTTCTCCAGAACTATCTCATTTTCATAGAGAATGCTCTCTCCCGTCGGAACACCGTCATTAACGGTATAATAAATTGCATTTCCCGATCCGTCAACCATTCTCATTCCAACATTCACAATATCGTAAGTCCCGCTCTCCGGTGTAATGGCCGGCATATTAGGAACATACTTGGAACGAAGGTCCTGTACAACCTCTGAATCATTACTTGAAAAGAGCTCCGAAGCCTTGCTGTAATCGCCTGTCTGCTGGTATATGGACATAATACTCTCATAAGCAGATCTGACTTTATCCTCAGAAAACAGATCAGAGTCTGCGATCAGCATCAGGGAGTCAACTGCCGCATCATAGTCACCCATTTCAAGGTAGTAATCCGACATCCTGAAGATGATATCTGAATTGTCGGGATGCTGTCTGTTGCCTTCTTTTAACTGTTCGATGGCTCCCTTAGTATCTCCCGATGACCTGGCAGACTCTGCAAGGCTTAAGTAATAAAGCGAAGTCTTATTGTGATAATTGAGAAAAACAGCAACAAAGATCACCACAAGAATCACAGCTGCCAGAGCTGAAGCAATGATCTTCCATCTCTTTGCAACTGCTCTTAAAAAAGCCTTTCTCCTGCGTCTTTTTTCTTCTTTAGCCTTCTCGTCTTTATTAAGTTCATCTGCCACTCCCGAGAGAGTGGCATTTATTTCATTTTCTACTTCCGGCTCAAAATCCGGTACAAAATTGATCTCAGTACCGCAGTTATCGCAGTACATGTGCCCTTCCGGAATTTCAAACCCGCAACCTGGACATTTCATTGGCACTCCATATAATCATGCATTATGTAAAAGAGCTGCCTCATAGCAGTTATTCATAAGCATAGCGATGGTCATTGGTCCTACGCCGCCCGGAACCGGTGTAATGTATCCTGCAATCTCTGACACTTCGTCATACTTAACATCACCGCAGAGCTTGCCATCTTCATTTCTGTTGATCCCGACATCTATGACTACAGCGCCTTCCTTGACATGATCCTTGGTGATCACACCTGCTTTTCCGACAGCTGCAATTATAATATCAGCTCTTTTGCAAACTTCTTCAAGATTTTTAGTTCTTGAATGAGCAACGGTCACTGTTGCATTTTCTCTTAGCATCAGAAGTGACATCGGTTTGCCGACAATATTGCTCCTTCCGATGATGACGCATTCCTTGCCGGTAATGTCGTACCCTTCTGTTCCTCTTTTAAGAAGCTGAATAACACCTGCAGGAGTGCAGGATACAAATCCCTTATCTCCTACCACGAGGGCTCCCACATTCATGGGGTGGAATCCGTCCACATCCTTTGAAGGATCTATGGCATTTATTACAGTCTTTTCATCGATGTGCTTCGGAAGCGGCATCTGAACCAGGATTCCATCCACATCTCTGCGACTGTTCAGCTCATCAATAAGCTTTAATAGCTCCTCCTGAGAAGTCTCAGCAGGCAGTTCGTAAGAAAGTGAGTTATATCCTATATATTCACAGGCTCTTTTCTTGTTGCGCACATAAACCTGCGATGCAGGATCTTCACCTACCAGAATAACAGCAAGGGTAACTTCAATTCCTTTTTCTTTCAGGACCGCTGTCTTTTCCTTCAGTTCGTCCTTGATCTGCTGGGATATAGCTTTTCCGTCAATGATCTTAGCGCTCATGTATCCTCCTTAGAACAAACCAACAATCTTTCCGTCTTTGTCAACGTCAATATCGAAGGCTGCAGGTCTCTTTGGAAGACCCGGCATTGTTACAATAGCTCCTGTAAGTGCTACTACAAAGCCTGCACCGGCTGAAACATAAGCTTCACGAACCGTGATATTGTAATTTCTCGGTCTTCCGAGCATGTTTGGATCATCGGAAAGTGAATACTGAGTCTTGGCCATGCATACAGGAAGCTTGCCAAATCCCATCTCCTCAATCTTAGCAAGCTGTCTGGCTGCTGCAGGAAGGAAGTTGACTCCGTCTGCTCCGTAAATCTCTGTAGCAACCTTTGTGATCTTCTCTGTAAGAGAAAGGTCATCGGCATAAATAGGAGCATAGTTTGACGGCTTATTCTCGATGGTATTTATTACTTCCCTTGCAAGAGCTTCTCCGCCTTCTCCACCTTTTGCCCAAACTTCCGAGAGTGCGAATCTGCAATCTCTCTCCTCGCAGAACTGCTTAACATAAGCCATCTCTGCCTCTGTATCTGTAAGGAATGCATTTAAGGTTACAACTACAGGAACTCCGTATTTCTGTATGTTTTCAATGTGCTTTTCAAGGTTTACAATACCCTTTTTAAGAGCTTCAAGATTCTCTTCCCCGAGATCCTTTTTAGCTACTCCGCCGTTATACTTAAGAGCTCTGATCGTAGCTACAAGAACAACAGCATCCGGCTTAAGACCTGCAATCCTGCACTTGATATCAAGGAACTTCTCAGCTCCAAGATCGGCACCGAATCCTGCCTCTGTTACTGTGTAGTCTGATAATCCAAGAGCTGTCTTGGTTGCTCTTACGGAGTTACATCCGTGAGCGATATTTGCAAAAGGTCCTCCGTGTACTATTACAGGAGTGTGCTCCAAGGTCTGAACAAGGTTTGGCTTGATGGCATCCTTCAAAAGAGCTGCCATTGAACCAACAGCGTTCAGATCACCTGCGGTTACAGGCTCACCGTCTCTTGTGTAAGCTACAATGATCCTGGACAGTCTGGCCTTAAGATCGTCCATGTCGCTTGCAAGGCAAAGGATAGCCATGATCTCTGACGCAACAGTAATAACGAAATGATCCTCTCTCGGAACGCCGTCTGCCTTGGCTCCAAGACCTACTACTATATTTCTGAGGGCTCTGTCGTTCATGTCCTCAGCTCTTTTCCATATGATCTGACGTGTATCGATACCCAGCTCATTACCCTGCTGAATATGATTGTCGATAAGTGCTGCAAGAAGATTGTTAGCTGAAGTAATGGCGTGGAAATCGCCTGTAAAGTGTAAGTTCAAATCTTCCATGGGAACAACCTGTGCATATCCGCCGCCGGCTGCTCCGCCCTTGATACCAAAGCATGGTCCAAGTGATGGTTCCCTGAGGGCTATAACTGTCTTATAGCCAAGTCTGTTAAGCGCGTCGCCAAGTCCAACACTGGTAGTTGTCTTGCCTTCGCCTGCAGGGGTCGGGTTGATTGCAGTTACAAGGATGAGTTTGCCTTTCTTATTCCCCTCGACCTTCTTAAGGTACTCTTCAGTAAGTTTTGCCTTGTACTTACCGTAGTACTCAAGGTCGTCCTCGGTGATACCGAGTTTGTCGGCAACCTCTCTGATGTGAAGCATTTTAGCTTCCTGTGCGATTTCGATGTCACTCTTTACAGCCATAAGTTCACTCTCCTCCATTCACATACGCGTCAAACTCTTGTTTACTCATTAGTACTTTCCTAGGCTTGGTACCCTCCTCGTCTCCTACAACGCCTGCCTCGCAGAGCTGATCCATGATCCTGGCTGCTCTGTTAAATCCAATCTTGAACACACGCTGAAGCATACCGATCGAAGCTTTTTCTTTTTCTATGATAATGTTCCCTGCCTGAACAAAGTACTCATCTCTATCAGATCCCGCATCTCCTGAGGATGATCCGCCGGCTCCTCCGCCGACAGACATGTTATCAATGGAGTTCATGGCCTCTTCGTTATATGAAACATCTGCAGCCTGATTCCTTAGGAAATCAGTAACTGCCTGAACTTCCTTGTCTGACACAAAGGCGCCCTGGACTCTTGCCGGCTTGGTGTAGCCCTGCGGGTAAAAGAGCATGTCGCCCTTTCCAAGGAGTTTCTCAGCACCGTTGATATCAAGGATAGTTCTGGAGTCAACACCGCTGGAAACCGCAAATGCTACACGGCTTGGCATGTTAGCCTTGATAAGACCTGTGATAACATCCACCGATGGTCTCTGAGTTGCAATTATCAGATGAATGCCGGCCGCTCTTGCAAGCTGTGTAAGTCTGCAGATGGCATCCTCAACCTCATTGGCAGAAACCATCATGAGGTCTGCAAGCTCATCGACTATGACAACAATCTGTGGAAGTACAGTCATATCGGGATCTGAACTGTCGGCTGCAAGCTTATTGTAGCCCTTTAAGTCTCTTACGCCTGTATCCGCAAATTTCTTGTATCTGTTGGTCATCTCTGCAACAGCCCAGTTAAGCGCAGCTGCAGCCTTCTTGGGATCCGTAACAACCGGGATCATAAGATGAGGGATCCCGTTGTAGACGGAAAGCTCCACAATCTTGGGATCGATCATGATCATCTGCACCTCTTCGGGCTTAGCCTTGTAGATGAGAGACATGATGATGGTGTTTATACATACTGATTTACCTGAGCCTGTGGCACCTGCGATAAGAAGGTGAGGCATCTTGGCGATGTCAGTCACAACGACCTTTCCTGCAATGTCCTTACCTACAGCAAAGGCGAGCTTAGATGAGAAATTCTGATACTCTGAAGACTCAAGGAGATCACGAAGTGCTACAGCCTGATTCTCTTTATTGGGTACTTCGATTCCAACAGCTGCCTTGCCCGGTATCGGAGCCTCGATCCTGATATCACTTGCTGCAAGGTTCATCTTGATATCATCCGCAAGACCGACAATCTTATTGACCCTCACTCCCGCCTCGGGCTGAAGCTCAAATCTGGTAACAGAAGGTCCCTGGCTGATATCGGTGACAGTAACATTTACTCCGAAGGTCTTAAGAGTCTCCTGGAGCTTGACTGCTGTCTCCTTGAGCGCTCTGGCAGAATCCGTATTCTTATTCTTAACACCCTTCTCAAGAAGATTCAGAGGAGGAAATACATATTTCTTAGGAACATTTCTCTTATGCTTCTCGATCTCTTTTTCCATGCCCGGACTTGTTGTATGAGGGCCCGGACCAAGATTTACCGATGAAGGTTTAGCCCCATTGATTGTGCTGTCTGCATTTGCACTTCTTGATATGTGATCCTGCGCATGAATGACATAATCGCCGTTCATTCCGTTACCGAGGTGTTCCGCATGAACAGGCACATCGGGAAGGATATCGTCATCTGAATCAAACTCGTCGGTAGCTCTGGCTACAAGCTTTTTCATGGAAGGAGAAAGCTCTTTGACCGGCTCGGGACGAGGCTCATAATCCTCTTCTTCTCTGTAGTCAGGCTCGTATTCCGGTTCAGGCTCATAGTCCTCTTCGGGCTCATATCTTCCGGCAGACTCTATCTCTTCTATAGCCTCACTGCTGTTCTTCAGAATGATCTCATGGATGTCGTCATGGAACTCATCCTCATCAGGGATAAAGATGTTCTCAGACTTACCCTTTTCTTCGTTGTGGAGCTTGATCTCACCAAGATCATCGCCGTCCTCTTCCTGTTTATCAAGAGCGGTATCGATCATTACGCCGCTGACCTTTTTCTCCATACGAAGGATCTTCTCATCTTCCTTCTGTTCGATGGCAAGGCGTCTCTCCTCTTCGATCTCGGCGCGTCTTGCTTCCATCTTCTCACGTCTCTTCTCGGCATAATCCCTGTAGTTGTCAGCTTCCTGCCTGGTCTTGTCGATGAGCTTTCTTCCGCCCTTCTTAAGGCCGCCGACAAAGGACTGCTGCGTAACTACTACCACCGAAGCAATTCCGATAAGCAGTATCAAAAGAGCTGTTCCCGCCAAAGACAGATACTTGTAGGATGCATAGGCCATTGAACCGGCAAAGACACCTCCGCCGTTCTTGAGCTCACTGGCTTTTGTATATAATTCTCCGATATTGTAGGATTCAAAAGACTGTGGTCTGCCGGTCAGAAGCTCAGCCAGCATACCGATCACAAAGAATAAGACAATACCTGCAACAATCTTGCGTATAGACGCGCTTGAGCCGAAATTGGCGATCCCGACCACAACAGCTGCAAGTATTACAAGTGGTGCAATATAGGCGGTTATGCCGAACAATCCAAATAAGACACCGCTCACAGCGCTGCCAAGTGCTCCGCATACACCGAAATTACAAAGAAAAAGAAAAATGGTGAGAGCAACCATACCGATAACGATAAGTTCGCTCTTTAAAGAGTAATCCAGCTCTTCCTCCCGTACATTCTTTCTTCTTGATGATGTACTTTTAGACCCGGATGATCTCTCTGTAGATCTCCTGGTAGAATTTCCCCTCTTATTTGCTGCCATATCCTACCCGTCACAAAACTTTCTTTTAAAATATCGATCTGTTAATTATACGTAAACAGACCGTAGATAGTATACCATTTTTAAATCCTTTATGCTATACTAACAACTGATTTAAGTTTAGCTTAGATAAATAGTGAAGGAGATCATAATGGAATTTACACAGGAATTGGAAACCGGTACTTTTAAGATGATCGGTAACACCGAAACTTCTCTTAAGATCAGAGAAGTTGCCGATAAATGCCGTCTTGTTAAGACAGATAACGGCGTTAAGGTTGAGCTTGCTTACACAGGTCCTAACGCCAGCAAATATATGCAGTATGTTGAGAAGCATAAAGAGGATCTTACCAAATACCTCATGCATCCCGATGAGGCTGATCTTTTTGAGTGGATGGAGACATCTCACCAGAATCCTACTACTCTTAAAAAGCATGAGAAGGAACATCTCATCCTCTATGTTAACTTCGATCCCGATACCCGTATAGTTCTTACAGGAATCGCAGATGAGAATGTTACAATGAAGCTTGGTTCACCTCTTATGGAGATCAATGTTGACCAGCTCACACGTGATGAGTTTAAGCTCAAGATCTACAACATGCTTCTTCTTGCCGATGAGATTTCAGTTCTTATGGGTAATGTTGATCTTCGCAAGATGTCTAACATCCAGATCGTTAAGACTTACCTTACAGAGATTTACGACAAATATCACGAAAATGTATGATATAGATTCAAAAGCAAAACGCTATCATGTGCTCGCACAATGATAGCGTTTTATTTTTTACTCTTTTGCAACAAACAACGTTCCGACCTTCTTCTTCTCAATTACATCATAGAGCTTCTCAGGGTTCTTGCCGTTTGTTACCAGTACGTCAATTCCATGAGATGTAGCGAGTTCAGCTGCCTCGAGCTTGGTTATCATACCGCCTGTTCCGCGATTTGAGCCTGAACCTGAAGCAACGTTCTTGAGCTCTTCTGTTATCTCTTCTACCCTGCTTATCACCTTTGCATTTGGATCGGTCTTGGGATTACCGTCGTAAAGCCCGTCAATATCCGAGAATATGATAAGCTTGCTTGCCTTACAGAATACTGCGACCACAGCAGATAACATATCGTTATCGGAAAAGAGCTTTTTCTCAGATTCGATCTCAGCATGGCTTACAGAGTCATTCTCATTGACTATGGGAATAATGTGATTCTCCAGAAGCGCATCAAAGGTGTTCTTTAGGTTTTCACTTCTTACGGGATCTGTTATATCTCCGTTATCAAGAAGGATCTGTCCAACCATTCTTCCGTATTCGGAAAAGAACTTGTCATAGAGATGCATCAGCTCAGTCTGGCCTACAGCTGCTGCAGCCTGCTTCATCCTGATCTCCTTGGGTTTTTGGGCAAGTCTCATCTTATTGGCGCCTACAGCGATAGCTCCCGATGAAACAAGCACCAGGTCATATCCGAGATTCTCAACTCCCGCCAGCGCTCTGCACAGGTGATCCAGTGCCCTTATATCAACATTGCCATCTTCGTTTGTAATTGTGGAAGTACCAACCTTGACCACAATCCTCTTTTTACTAAGTGTCATGGCTCTCCTTTATAATTTCACACTTTAATTTGTTAAAAACACATATCCCTATTATATAACTGAAGTCTGAGAAATCAAGAATTTAATTCTTAGGGCTTGAAAAAACAAACAAAAATGTGTATATTGAATTGTACGCAATTTATTTTGGATTTCGTTTTATTTTAGATGAGGTTAGATATATGAAGACTAAAGCATTTGAAGCAATAGATATGACTGTCGGAACACCCTGGAAACAGATCCTTAAGTTTACTGTTCCCATGCTCCTTGGCAATGTTGTCCAGCAGTTATACAGTACAGTAGACAGTATCGTTGTCGGAAGATACGTTGGCGACAATGCTCTTGCTGCTGTTGGAAGTGCTGCTCCGATCCTGAACCTTCTTCTGGTCCTGTTTATAGGGATCAGTATGGGCGCTACTATCATGGTAGCGCAGTACCTTGGCGCAAGAGACAGAAACGCTCTCTCCCTCACCATCGGTAACTGTGTAACACTTATCCTTATTGCATCTGTTCTGATGACAGCCATCGGTGTAGCCATCGCAAGGCCCATGTTGGTGCTCCTCAGAACACCGGACAGTATCCTTGACTGGGCAACAGACTATCTTGTTATCCTGTTCCTCGGCAGTATCGGACTTGGCTTTTACAATATTCTAAGCGGTGTATTAAGAGGTCTCGGCGATGCAATGTCAGCTCTTGTATACCTGATCGTTGCCAGTGTCATCAATATCGTACTCGATATCTTATTCGTAGCTAAACTGGGACTTGGCGTACCGGGAGTTGCTCTTGCAACCATCATCGCTCAGGGTATTTCAGCTGTTCTTTGCATAGACAGACTCCGCAGGATGACAGATACCTTTGATTTCGGATTTAAATACTTTAAATGGAACGGACAGTATGCAGGACAAATAATAAGACTTGGACTTCCTTCCGGAATAACTCAGGCCATCTTCTCTATGTCGATTGTCCTTGTACAGTCACTCACCAACACCTTCGGAGAGCAGCTTATTACTGCCAACGTTATGGTTCAGCGTGTTGACGGATTTGCAGTTCTTCCTATCTTCTCTTTTGGCTCTGCCCTCACCACCTTTGCAGGTCAGAACATCGGAGCCGGTGATAAGGAAAGAGTTGAAAAGGGTTCACGCCAGGGACTTTTCATGTCACTTATGTTCTCGGTACTTATCGTTGTGGTAATCCTTGGCTTTGGCAGATACCTCATGGGAATCTTTACTGAAACAGAGGAGCTTATCGATCTGAGTATGCACATAATGAGAATTCTTGCCGTAGGATATCTCCTGATGGCAATCATCCAGGCACTTACCGGTGTCATGAGAGGCGCTGGCGATACGGTAACGCCTATGTGGATTTCCATCATTGAGACCTTCTTCCTTCGTATGCCTCTTGCCTACCTTATGGTATACCTCACAAAATCAGAGGCTCTGCCACTTGGCAATCAGGACATGATCTACTATTCACTTATCATTGCCTGGGCAATCGGAGCAGTCATGAGTATCCTGTTCTACAGATTCGGCAAGTGGAGAAGCAAGGCCATTGCCCTTTAAAACGAGTCACAGGGGACGTTACAGATTGACTCAAAAAAGCTGCACACCTTTTTGTCGGTGTACAGCTTTTTATTGTTATATGAAAAGGTTTAGATCATTAAAGTCCAAGCTCTGCCATTGCTTCATCATATTCTTCCTGAGTGATCTCACCGTTTTCAAGCTTTTGCTGAAGTTCTCCAACGATGACAAGAACCCATAAAATAGCAGCATCTTCATCAGACATTTCTTCATCATCGTCATCTTCTGGCTCCGGATCAGGAGTAGGTGCTGGAGTAGGTGTAGGAGCCGGTGTAGGTGTCGGTGTAGGTGCCGGCTGTACTTTCTGCTGTTGCTGCTGAGGCTGTGAATAAACAGTCTCAGACCAATTTCCGTTATTTACGTTAACTGTTGAATATTGATAGCAGCTTCCGCTGTTGAAGCTTCCACTTGTATCATAGAGACTTCCGTCAATATATGCGCCGTATCCGTTATCACTCTTATAAATCTTGATAGTGCAGCTTCTGTACTGACTATCATTCAGATATACAGTAAGGCTGTGATTTAGGCTTACCTGATAAGTAGTAGACTGAACTACCTTCTTTGTAGCAGTTGCTTTCTTGGATACCTGAGAATTGGTTGTAAGGGTTCTGCCTTCTTTTTTACCAAATATTACATAGTGTTCATATGCCTTCGAGTAGTCATTTTTCTTTAATGTAGCTTTTACATCAGGATAAGCTGTAACATAAGCAACAGGATCAAAATTTGCATTCATCATTCTGCCTTCCTTCATGCCGAAGGTAAGGAAGTGATTGAACATCGCTTCTTTGTCTGTTCCAAAGGCAGCCTTGATATCCGGGTACTTTGTTGCGTAGAAGTCTGCATCAAATTCCTTCTTAAGTGCTGCAGTGGTTGTCTTATCCGCAGCTTCTACTTTGATTGAGCCAGAAGCAAGTGATGAGATCATTGCACCTGATAATACTGCAGCTAATAAAAGTGCAGCTATAATTCTTTTCATAATCCTTTTCATGACACGTCCATCCTTTCAATACTCTTGTTTTGTGGTTATATGTAGATTTTAACCCGCAGAAGTGATGAATTCTAATGAAATATTGATAAAAGATATGACGTAAAATTACATAGAAATTTTATAAACAAGAAAAAAACGGCTCACCTGAGCCGTTTTTAGTGGATTAGGCGGGAGTCGAACCCGCGTCCAAAAATTCATCCCCTGTCCTTCTACTATCATAGCCTGTTATTTCGGAATTCTGCATTCCTGTTCCCTCATACCTGCGGTAACCGGCAACTGCAGATAATCGGTAGCCCCTGATACGTCCATGGAATCGAGGCATCTCCCATGTCGTTTCCTACAAAGTTTGACGCCGGTTATCTGATGTGTAGGTGCACCAGAGCCGACGCGCCGCACTTAGGCAGCGAGTGCTAAATTATCGTTAGCGTTTAATTTTAATTTGAGGTTTAACGCAACCGTCCTTCGGATAGCTTCTCCAGCTTCAAAATCCCTGTCGAAACCTTTACTAACCCTTATTC
>JAFSTR010000028.1 GCA_017445665.1 Butyrivibrio sp.
GAAAGACCTGATGTGGTCATTACCTATACGATAAAGCCCAATATCTATGGCGGATACGTATGCAGAAGGCTCAAGGTTCCGTATGTGGCAACGATCACGGGGCTGGGAACCACCTTTGAAAGAGGAGGGATCCTTCTAAAGCTCATAGTTGCAATGTATAAGGTATCACTTAAAAAGTGTTCATGTCTCTTTTTCCAGAACAATGAGAACAGGAAGATCTTCGAAAGCCATGGCATCAGGGCCAGAAAGCATGTCACTGTAAACGGATCGGGTGTAAACCTTGAAAAACATGTTAAGGAAGCCTATCCGGGACATAGTGATGATGTCACAAGATTTCTTTACATCGGACGCCTTATGACAGAAAAGGGATCTGCTGAATACATAGAGGCTGCGAGAGAACTTCATGAGAGATATGGTAACAAAGTATCCTTTGCAGCGGTTGGTTACTGTGAGGATGATTTTAAGCCTGTTGCAGATAAGGCTGTTGCGGAAGGGTATCTCAAGGTGATCCCTTATCAGAAAGACATTCATCCGTATATGAAGGAGGCCGACGCCATAGTTCATCCTTCCTATCACGAGGGAATGAGCAATGTCCTTATGGAGGCGGCAGCTACAGGAAGACCTGTTCTTGCTTCGAATATAAGCGGATGCAGGGAAGTTGTGGATAACGGGAAGTCCGGAATCCTCTTCGAACCGAGAAATGTAAAGGCTCTTACAGGTGCCCTTGAGAAGTTTATGTCGCTGGATGAAGATGCCAGGAGAGATATGGGCCGGGCCGCAAGAACACTGGTCGAGCAGAAGTTTGACAGGCGTAGTATAATATTGACGTATATTGAAGAGATAAAAGACATTACTAAGTAATGATTAGATTTGGAGGAAATACAATGGATTTATACGAGAAGCTCCTTGCCGGAGAAGAGAAACTCTCACTTGTAGGACTTGGATATGTAGGTATGCCTATAGCAGTTGCTTATGCCAAGAAGATCAAAGTTGTCGGCTATGATTTTAACGCCGAGAAGGTTGAACTGTACAAGAGAGGAATTGACCCAACAAGAGAAGTCGGAGACGATGCTATTAAGAAGACTTCAGTTGAGTTCACAGCAGACCCTGAGAAACTTCGTGAATGTAAGTTCCACGTAGTTGCAGTGCCTACACCGGTCAATGATGATCACACACCGGATCTTTCACCGGTTGAAGGTGCAAGCCATACCCTTGGTAAGTACCTTACAAAGGGGTCTATCGTAGTATACGAGTCAACAGTTTATCCCGGAGTTACAGAGGATATCTGTGTTCCTATTCTTGAGGCAGAATCAGGCCTTAAGTGCGGCGTTGATTTCAAGGTTGGCTATTCACCTGAGCGTATCAACCCCGGTGACAAGGTTCACAGACTTGATACCATTACAAAGATCGTATCCGGTATGGATGAGGAGACTCTTGAGACAGTAGCCAAGGTATACAGCCTGGTTGCTCTTGCAGGCGTTTACAAGGCTCAGTCCATCAAGGTAGCTGAGGCGGCCAAGGTTATCGAGAACTCACAGCGTGATATCAATATCGCTTTCATGAACGAGCTCTCCATGATCTTCCACAGAATGGGCATTGATACAAAGAGCGTCCTTGAGGCAGCAGGAACAAAGTGGAATTTCCTTCCGTTCAGACCGGGCCTTGTTGGCGGACACTGCATCGGTGTTGACCCCTACTACCTCACATATAAGGCTGAGGAGCTGGGATATCACTCACAGATCATCCTTTCAGGAAGACGTATCAACGACGATATGGGCAAGTACATTGCAGAGTCCCTGGTAAAGAGACTTATTGCCAATGATATCCAGGTTAAGAATGCCAAGGTTGCGATCCTTGGATTTACCTTCAAGGAGAACTGCCCTGATACACGTAACACCAAGGTTATCGATATCTACAACGAGCTGGGCGAGTACGGAATTAAGCCTGTAGTTGTGGATCCTCAGGCTGATTCAGACGAGGCTAAGAGACTCTATGGTATTACCTTTGACGGTCTTGAGACAGTTAAGGATATGGATGCGGTTATCGTAGCAGTTGCTCATGAGAACTTTAAGGACTACAAGGCAGCTGACATCGCGAAGTTCTTTAACGCATCACACAAGACCAAAGTATTCCTTGATATCAAGGGCATCTATGATATGAATGAATTTACAGAGCCTGAGTACGATTACTGGAGATTATAATAATGGGATTTAAAGAGTTAAAATTCCCCGCGGATTCCGTCTTTCTTGTAACAGGCGGAGCGGGATTTATCGGATCAAATATCTGTGAAGCACTTCTTGATATGGGCTACACAGTAAGATGTATGGACAACCTCTCAACCGGACACATCGAGAACATACAGCCCTTTATGGAGAACCCAAAGTTCACCTTCATCGAGAAGGATATCAGAGATCTTGATGCATGTATGGAAGCTACTAAGGGTGTTGACTATGTTCTGAACGAAGCTGCTTGGGGAAGCGTTCCAAGGAGTATTGAGATGCCTCTTTTATACGAGGAGATCAATATCAGAGGAACCCTCAACATGATGGAAGCTTCAAGACAGAACGGGGTAAAGAAATTTGTCTATGCCTCAAGCTCATCGGTTTACGGAGATTCAACCATCCTTCCCAAGAAAGAGGGGCAGGAGGGCAACGTACTTTCACCCTATGCTCTTACCAAGAAGACAGATGAGGAGTACGGTAAACTCTACAAGAAACTTTACGGCCTTGATACCTACGGCCTTAGATATTTCAACGTATTCGGAAGAAGGCAGGATCCAAACGGAGCTTATGCAGCTGTAATACCTAAGTTCCTTCGCCAGCTCATGAACGGCGAGACTCCTACCATCAACGGAGACGGTAAGCAGTCAAGAGACTTTACTTATGTGGACAATGTTATCGAGGGTAACCTCCGTGCATGCCTTGCATCATCAGATGTTGCAGGAGAAGCTTATAACATTGGAGCAGGCGGAAGAGAGTTCCTGATCGATGTATATCATCACCTTACAGATGCGCTCGGAATGGATGTTGAGCCTATCTTTGGACCGCCAAGAGCAGGTGACATCAGAGATTCAAATGCAGATATCACCAAGGCAAGAACAAACCTTGGCTACGATCCATCCTACGATTTCAAGGCAGGCATCGAGCTTGCCATTGACTGGTACAAGAAAAACTTATGAAAATAGCTATCAGAATGGACGACATAACTCCGGACATGGACTGGGGGAAGTTTAGCAGGTTTAAGGCTCTTTTGGATGCCCACCATATTACACCACTTATCGGAGTAGTGCCCAGAAACAAAGATGAAAAGCTTTCCTTAAACCCGGCAAGAGATGACTTTTGGGACTATGTTAAGAGTCTCAGGGACAGAGGCTGGGTCATTGCCATGCATGGCTATAAGCATCGCTATACAACCAAGGATCCGGGTCTTTTCCCCATCGGAGGAAAATCCGAGTTTGCAGGGCTTTCCTTTGAGAAACAGGATGAGATGATCCGCAAGGCCAAGAGGATACTCAGGACCAACGGGATTGAGACCGATATCTTCATGGCGCCGTCACACTCTTTTGACAAAAACACTCTTGTTGCCCTTAAGAAGAACGGCTTTAACCGCATCACAGACGGCTTTGGAACGGAACCCTACAGGGCTTACGACTTTGTTTTTTACCCGATTGCGGTTAAGAGGAGCGATTCTCTTAAGGATACACGGGACGGAATAGTTACTTTTGTTTATCACACCAACACCATGGAGGATAAGGACTTTGACAAGTTAAAAGACCTTCTGGCTTCAGGTAAGGTGGTGTCCTATTCGGAATTCTTTAGAAGAGAGGCAACAGAAAGAGGTACAGCCGGTATTGCCCGGCAGTATGCACTTGCCAAGGCTAAGTACATGGCTGTTCAGTTGCGTAAATTAAAGGGATAAATGAACGCATCCCGATACTAGCGGAGTGAGTAGATGGAACAAGGTTACGGTCAGATACGTATACTCCATGTGCTTGGGGGACTTGGAGTTGGTGGCGCAGAGTGCCGAATAATTGATTTGTACAGAAACATGGACAGAGATAAGATCCAGTTTGATTTTCTTGTCCATTATTCCCCGGAAAAGACAGGAAAAAAGAGTCCGACTTCAGATGAACTCATGGCAGTTCGCGAGCCGGACTATTTTGATAATAGCGTATATAAGCTTGGAGGCAGGATTTTCTGTCTTCCGAAGTTTACAGGGACAAATATGGCGCAGTATAAGGCGGCCATAAAGAGGTTTTTTGACAGCCACAAAAATGAGTGGAAGGTGGTCCAGGGACACATGACAAGTACCGCAGCCATCTACCTCCCGATTGCCAAGAAAAGCGGAGTTCCTATCTGCATTGCACATGCCAGAAGTGCAGGCGTTGATGCGGGTGTAAAAGGTGTGGCTACAAGGATACTCAGGAAGCCCCTTCAGAAGGAAGGTATAACCGACTACAATTTTGCCTGCTCAAGGGAAGCCGGAATCTCAGTCTTCGGACAGGACCTGGTAAATGCGGGATCTGTCAGGATGATCCCTAACGCTATCGATCTTAAGCGTTTTGCTTACAATCCCGATACCAGGGAGAAGATAAGAAAAGAGCTCGGAGTTTCAAATGCTCTTGTAATAGGCCATGTGGGGAGCTTCAGGTATGCCAAAAACCATGAGTTCCTTCTGAATGTATTTGCGCAGCTCTGCAGATTTCTCGATAATGATGATCTTAATCAGTACAGCATACTTCACGGAATGCGCATAAGGCTTCTTATGCTGGGCAAGGGACCTCTAATGGAGGACATGGAGAAGCTTGCTGATAAGCTGCATATATACGACCGCTGTATTTTTGCGGGCAATAAGTCCAATGCCAGCGACTACTATCAGGCCATGGATTATTTCTGCTTCCCGTCAAGATATGAGGGACTGCCCGGAAGTGTCATCGAGGCTCAGGCAGCAGGCCTTCAGTGCCTTGTTTCAGATTCCGTGACACCTGAAGTCAATGTGACGGAGCTTGTTTCTATGATGAGCATCAATTCGGAGGCAAGGGACTGGGCGAGGAAGATCCTGGATGATCTTCTGCTTCGTGAGGACTACCACTACGATCCGCTTGAAGAGGAGATCAGGCTTAACCAGACCTTTACCGCGATTGCAGGAGAGAGAAGAGAGAGCGTATTTGAGACGGAGGACACTCCCGATATTGACGCTCTGGATGCGGGAACCGGATTTGAAACCGTCAATGTTCCTGACAAGAAGGTAAAAGAGAGCCACCATCGAACCGGAATGTTTTCCATAGGCGACAGGCAGCAGAGCTCTGAATATATACTCGGAAGATTAAAGGCAGCAGGGTTTGATGTTAAGACCCAGGCCAGAATGATGGGTTATTTCTACGAGAGAGGTCATTTTTAATGGATCAGAAAAAGAAAAATCTGATGCTGATGGTTCCTATGCTCCATCAGGGCGGGTTTGAGAGAGTCTGTGTAAAGACTGCAAGACTTTTGCAGGAATATTATAACGTGTGCATTCTCATCTTCAGTTCCAAAGACATCAACTACGATGTTACGGGACTTGATGTTGTCGATATTGATGTGCCTTCCGAAAAGGGCCTTGTAAACAAGGTGCTTAACGTCCTTAAGAGAGTCAGGAAAGTGCACAGGATCAAGAAAGAGAGAAATATCGATATCTGCTACAGCTTTGGAAGCTCGGCCAATTATGTCAACACGCTTTCAAGAGCAGGGGAGAAGGTACTCACGGGACTAAGGTGCCAGACTGACCTTGAATCTCCGAGACAGGTAAAGCTCTTTTGCCGAAGATCCGACCAGGTGCTGTCCTGTTCAAAAGAGATCGTGCGTCAGCTCCTTTCGGACTTTAAGTATGACAGAAGCACATATATCTACAATCCTCTGGATATTCAGGATATTCAGAACAGGGCCGGAGAGACTCCGGATGATTATCCGTTTTTAGGGGACGACATAAAGGTCTTTTCCTGCTCTGCGAGAAATGACTATATCAAGGGAATATGGCATCTGGTAAAGGCCTTTTCTCTGGTGCAGTACAAGCACCCCGAGGCTAGACTTATTGTTCTTGGAGCCGGCAACTGGGAAAGGTATAAAGAAATGGCAAAAGCCCTTAAGATCAAGGATAAAGTGGCATTTACCGGAGTTAAAAAGAACCCGTTTCCTTATGTTGCAGCTTCAGATGTCTATGTCTGCAGCTCAAATCACGAGGGATTTCCCAACGCCGTACTTGA
>JAFSTR010000214.1 GCA_017445665.1 Butyrivibrio sp.
ATCCTTCCTGCTGCTTTTGATCCAAGAGTTGCTGACGTTGTCAGCGCAGCTGTAAAGGCACATGTAGTAGATTGATTGGAGTTTTAAATTGAGTTCGCAGTATTTAACGCTTTATAAGATGATAGTTCTGTACATGCTAAAGAGGTGTGACGATACTCTCAGTAAGTCCCAGATATACGATTTCATTCTGGAAAAAGAGTATACGACCTTCCTTACTTTGCAGGAGGTATTCAGTGAACTGGCGGCGTCTGACCTTATAACGGAAAAGACCATGGCCAACAGGACATATCTGGAGATAACAGATGAGGGAACCCAGACCCTGGAGTTTTTCGGGAACAGGATAAACCCGGCTATCAAGCAGCAGATTGATGATTACCTTCGTGAAAACAGCATGAAGCTCAGGAATGAAAAGTCTATTCTTGGGGATTATCAGAAGACAGGTGATAATGAATATACGGTGCAGCTCCTTGCAAGAGAGAACGGACAGGACCTTGTTGATATCAAGGTTCCGGTTCCTACAGAGGAGATTGCACAGCACATGATAGACAACTGGCAGGAAAAGAATACGGAGATTTATCAGTATCTTTTTTCCAAACTGATGGAAGAATAAAAATAAAAGCTCCCGGTTCCGAATGGAACTGAGAGCTTTTTAATTTTAAGAGCTGCTGACGAGAATCGAACTCGTGACCTCCGCACTACCAATGCGACGCACTACCGACTGTGCTACAACAGCTTGCTTGCCTTTTGGCAATCGCAAAGACTATTATAACGGCATGCGAAGCGGTTGTCAATCGATAATTAAGCTTGTGAGATCACAGACATGTAATAGGAGTAGAGATTCCTGTAGGTATCATTGTTGTAATGCAGACCGTCAGCGGTTGAGAAACCTGTCTGGCTGAGGTATGTATAGCCGTCAATCCACTGTACTCTCGGGTCGAGCTCTGCCTGAAGCCTTGCATTAAAGCTTTCAATCTGGGAATTGGATACAGTGGTTCCGCTTCCGACAGGAGTTACGGCTGCGTAGTAAACAGTGATCCCGGCTTCTGTCCAAGCATCGATGTTGCTGTTGACCAGACTGATATACTTACCGGCATTGGCAAGATCGTTGACACCGAAGTTGATGATCATGCTGGTGCCTGTACCTGCATAGGAAGGGATCTCTGAAAGGGCAGTGTTCTTGAACCAGCTGTAGCCTTCACCGATCTTGGCGATAAATGCGCTGTCTGTGGATCCTACAGCCTTTTCCATCTGAACGGTCCTGGAGTCACCCACAAATACCAGTGGTGTTCCGGGGAGCTCTGAAACCATGTAGTCTCCTATTATAAATGCTGTAGAATCTCCGAATAAAACCTCGTACCAGCCGTTGTCTGTCTCACCTGTTACCTGGGTCTGACTTCCCCATCTGAGCTTACCGAGCTTATCGTAGTCGGTTCCTGCTCCGCTGCGGACGTTGACTGTGTCACTGGTGTACATTGTGACCGGCGCTTCGTATTCGGTTACTGTAAATACTGTTCTCTCAAGAGTAGCACTTGCATCCTCGGATGTTACCTGGACAGTCTCGGTAGAAAGCGCTTCGTTGCTGGCAATCACATCCTCAGCTGCGCTGTCGATGGAACTTGCCATGGCTGATGTCAGTTCCTCACCTGAGATATCGGCGGGAAGAGCATCAATCTTCGTTCTGTCGGTATAGGCAGCCAGACATCCTACAACTGAAAAGGCTGCAGCAAAAGCGGATAGCAATATTAAGTTTCTTATATTAATACGTTTAATCTTCATCGCTTAAAAATTTTACATTAGGCTTAAAAATATGTCAAATTTTTGTAATTTGACTAACAGAAAGTGAAAATATATAATTGCTCTATATGCACATAAAACCATAGAAAGGAACAAAATTATGAGAGTAGTTATTCAGGATAATTACGAAAAGATGTGCGTTTGGGCAGCAAACTATATTAAGTTGCGTGTTGGGGAACACAATAACGGACCTGAAAAAGACCGTCCTTTTGTTTTGGGACTTCCGACAGGTTCAAGCCCAATCGGGGTTTACAAGGAACTGGTAAGAATGAACAAGGCAGGAGAGATCTCTTTTGCCAACGTAGTAACATTTAATATGGATGAGTACCTTGGGCTTCCTCGTGAGCACGATCAGTCCTACTGGTATTTTATGCATGACAATTTCTTCAACCACCTGGTAGACATGAAGCCGGAGAATATCAACATTTTAAACGGAATGACTGATGATCCGGTAAAAGAGTGTGAAGACTACGAGAAGAAGATCGCTTCTTACGGAGGTATCGATCTGTTCATGGGTGGTATCGGAGTTGACGGCCATATAGCATTTAATGAGCCGTTTACAAGCCTTGCTTCACGTACAGGAGTAAGGGATCTTACAACAGATACACGAATTGTTAATTCAAGATTCTTTGGCGGTGATCCTGAGGCAGTTCCTGCACAGGCTCTGTCAGTAGGTGTCGGAACCGTGACAGATTCCAAAGAAGTCCTTATACTGATAAACGGTCATAACAAAGCCAGAGCGCTGGCAGCAACCGTAGAGGGTGCTGTGAGCTCAAAATGGACCTGCAGTGCGCTTCAGATGCACAACGGAGCTATCATCGCATGTGATGAGGCAGCTTGCGGAGAGCTTACTGTAGATACATATAAGTATTTCCTCGATATAGAGAAGAAAGAGAGGCTGTAAGCATGTACAAGATTAGTGATCTTTATGATCTCGATCACACACTGGCTGCAGATTATCTGCGTCAGTTCACTTATCCCTGGGAGGCTTTAAAGGGGATCAAGGATCTCATCCTTGAACTAGGACCAAAGCTCGGGGATGAATACACTGAAGTTAAGGAGAATGTATGGGTACACAAGAGCGCTACCGTATTTGAGAGCGCATACCTTGGAAGCCCATGTATCATCGGACCAAACACAGAGGTCAGACACGGAGCATTCATCAGGGGATCAGCCCTTGTCGGCGCTGACTGCGTTGTAGGAAACAGCGTTGAGCTCAAGAACGTCATCCTCTTTGATCACGTTCAGACTCCTCACTACAACTATGTAGGTGACAGTATCCTCGGATACTACTCACACATGGGTGCCGGTTCCATTACTTCTAATGTTAAGAGTGACAAGAAGCTCGTTGTTGTCCACAACGGAACAGAGAACATCGAGACAGGACTTAAGAAGTTTGGCGCTATGCTTGGCGACCATGTCGAGGTAGGCTGCAATTCAGTCTGCAACCCCGGTACAGTTATCGGCCGTAATTCCAACGTTTATCCAACTTCCTGCGTAAGAGGAGTTGTTCCCGAGAATTCTATTTATAAGAACAGCGGAGAGATAATCCACAAGGAGGACAGATAACAATGGGTAAATATTTCGGAACAGACGGTTTCAGGGGAGAGGCTAACAAGAACCTGACTTTTGAGCATGCAGTACAGATCGGAAGATATCTTGGATGGTACTACGGTGCCAACCACGGCAAAAAGGCCAAGGTTGTGATCGGTAAGGACACGAGACGCAGCAGCTACATGTTTGAGTATGCTCTTTGTACAGGTCTTATGGCTAGCGGAGCAGATGCTTACATCATGCACGTTACAACAACTCCTTCTGTAGCTTACATCACGAGAGTTGATGATTTTGACTGCGGAATCATGATCTCCGCATCCCACAACCCGTTCTACGACAACGGTATCAAGCTCTTTAACGGCAACGGTGAGAAGATGGACGAGGAGACGATCCTTCGTGTCGAGGATTACATCGACGGCAAGATCGATATCCCTGTTGCAGAGAGAGCTGAGATTGGAAGAACAGTTGACTATGTTGCCGGCAGAAATCGCTATGTAGGATATCTTATTTCCAACTCCAAGTTCAGCTTTAAGGACAAGAAGGTCGGACTTGACTGCGCTAACGGTGCTTCCTGGCAGATTGCCAAGGCAGTATTTGACGCTCTCGGAGCTAAGACCTTTGTTATAAACAATGAGCCTGACGGCCTTAACATCAATACAGACTGCGGATCAACTCACATTGAGCATCTTCAGAAGTTTGTGGTTGAGAAGGGCCTTGATGTCGGATTTGCCTTTGACGGCGACGCTGACAGATGTCTTGCAGTAGATGAGAAGGGTAACGTTGTAACAGGTGATCACATCATCTATATCTATGGTCTCTACCTCAAGGAGAGAGGAGCCCTTGCCAACAACAAGGTTGTTACAACAGTAATGAGTAACTTCGGTCTTTACAAGGCACTTGATAAGGTTGGTATCGAGTATGAAAAGACCAAGGTTGGTGATAAGTATGTTTATGAGAATATGGTAACTTACGGTCACCGCGTTGGCGGAGAGCAGTCAGGACACATCATCTTCACTAAGTATGCAACCACCGGAGACGGTATTTTAACATCTATTAAGCTTATGGAAGTTATGCTTGCAAAAGAGAAGCCCATGAGCGCTCTTGCAGCTCCTGTAGTTTTCTATCCTCAGGTGCTTAAGAACGTAAGAGTAAAGAGTAAACCTGATGCACAGAATGATGCTGATGTTCAGAAGGCAGTTGATGAAGTTGCCAAGGCTCTCGGTGATACAGGACGTATCCTTGTAAGAGAGTCCGGAACTGAGCCGGTCATCCGTGTAATGGTTGAGGCAGAGAGCAATGCAATCTGCGAGAAATATGTGGATCAGGTAATTGACGTGATCCGTGAGAAAGGTCATTTGGAGTAAATATTATATGTGTGGAATAGTAGGATATATAGGCCACAAGCAGGCAGGACCAATACTGCTTGATGGACTTTCAAAACTTGAGTACAGAGGATATGACTCTGCCGGTATTGCAGTAAGAAACGGTTCAGATCAGGCAGTAGTTGTAAAGGCTGTAGGCAAACTGGAGAATCTCTCCAACAAGACAAACGGAGGATATGCCATTGCAGGTGAATGCGGTATTGGTCACACCAGATGGGCAACCCATGGTGCACCAAGCCTTATCAATGCACATCCTCACGTAAGTGGCAACTGCACAGGCTCAGGCTCAGGAGAGGTTGAGTCAGAGGTTGTAGGTGTTCACAACGGAATCGTTGAGAACTTCCAGGAACTCAAGGAGAAGCTTATAAGACATAATTACAAGTTCTATTCAGATACTGATACTGAGGTTCTGATCAAGCTTGTTGATTACTATTATAAGAAATACAAGGTAGGACCTATCGATGCCATTGCCAAGACTTTGGTGAGAGTACGTGGTTCTTATGCCCTTGAAGTAATGTTCAAGGATTATCCCGGTGAGATCTATGTTGCAAGACAGCAGTCTCCTATGATCATCGGTGTCAAGGACGATGAGTCTTTTATCGCTTCTGATGTACCGGCTATCTTAAAGTATACAAGAGATGTTTATTACATCGATAACATGGAGATGGCACGTATCAGAGCAGGAGAGGTTACATTCTTTAACCTTGACGGTGATGAGGTTGAGAAGGAAGTTACAACAGTTACCTTCTCTGCAGAGGCGGCTGAAAAGGGTGGATTCGAGCACTTCATGATGAAGGAGATCCACGAGCAGCCCAAGGCAGTAGCAGATACCATCGGTAAGTACGTATCAGGCAGCACTATCGATCTCTCCGAGGTTGGTATTACCGACGAAGAGGCAAAAGAGATTTCTCAGATCTATGTAATTGCCTGCGGATCCGCATGGCATGTTGGCATGGAGATGCAGTATATCATAGAGGATCTTGCAGGTATTCCTGTACGAGTAGAGCTTGCTTCAGAGTTCAGATATCGTAAGATGCCTCTTGATAAGAACGCTTTGGCAGTTGTTATTTCCCAGTCAGGTGAGACTGCCGATTCACTGGCAGCACTTCGTCTTGCCAAGGAGAGCGGCATAAAGACTCTTGCTATTGTCAACGTAGTCGGATCATCCATCGCAAGAGAAGCTGACCACGTAATGTACACACTTGCAGGCCCTGAGATCTCAGTTGCAACAACCAAGGCTTACAGCTGTCAGCTTATCTGCGGATACCTTCTTACACTTAAGCTTGCAGAAGTAAGAGAGACTCTTGATGGTGACAAGGTCACCGAGTACATTAAAGAGATCCAGAGTATCCCTGAGAAGATCGGGAAGATCCTTGACGAAAAGGAGCGGATCCAGTGGTTCTCAGCCAAGTACTCAAACGCACATGATATTTTCTTCATTGGAAGAGGTATAGATTACGCAATTTCACTTGAGGGAAGCCTTAAGATGAAAGAGATCAGTTATATCCACTCTGAGGCTTATGCAGCAGGAGAGCTCAAGCACGGAACCATTTCTCTTATCGAGGAAGGAACTCTTGTAATCGGCGTGCTTACACAGCCGGCTCTTATGGAAAAGACAATTTCCAACATGGCAGAGTGCAAGAGCAGAGGCGCATACCTCATGGGGCTTACAACTTATGGAAAATACAACGTGGAGGATCAGGTAGACTTTACAGTATATATTCCTAAGGTTGATGAACACTTTGTCGGAAGCCTTGCGATCATTCCGCTTCAGCTTCTTGGTTATTACACCAGTGTTGCTAAGGGACTTGATGTTGATAAGCCAAGGAACCTGGCTAAGAGTGTAACGGTAGAGTAAATAGGCAAAAAAATCCCCCTTAACTCGAGGCTGGTCGCTTAACCTCGTAAAGGGGGATTTTTTATGCGTGCGTTTAGTTGTTATCGAAGCACCACAAAACTCTGTGGCTGCATATGCAGTGAAGCATCTTTTATCTCAGTCTCACCGATCTCGAATACCTTAGTGGTATTTTTCGGAAGTGTGGCTGAGGTCTTTTTGTCTGAAGGGTTAATAGCCACTATCAGGTTTCCACGCTTGTATACAAAAGGAAATTCATCTGCCTCTGCGTAAATGATCTCAAACTCGGAATCAGCCTGAAGATCCATATACTCGTGACGGAGCGCTGTGAGCTTCTTGACAGTGTTTAAAAGAGAATCAGGGTCTTTTTCCTGATCTGCCACAGTCGGTGCGTCATCAGCAGGGTCAACCGGAAGATAGAGTTTATCTGCAGGAGCTGTTGAAAAACCTTTGTTATCTGAGTTATCCCACTGCATGGGAGTTCTTGTACCTGTTCTTGTATAGCCACCCTCTTTGGTGGGAAGTTCAAAATATCTCATTCCGATCTCATCGCCGTAATAGATAAAAGGAATTCCGGGAAGAGTAAGAAGCATTGCATAGGCAATCTTAAGCTCGTCCATTCCAAGAGTCCTGCGAGGCCTTGGAGTATCGTGATTACAGGTGATAAAGCTTATGTAGCCGTCTTTTCTTGTGGCGTCGTACTTGGGCAGATAGTCGTTTAAAAATCTCATGATATCGCCGTGGCCGTCCTTTTTAAGAAAGCTCCTGTCATCACCCTCGGTCTCATAGTCCCGAAGGAGCGTGTTGTAGCCGTTTCCCCTGTGATCGAGATAGAAATCTGCATGGAATCCGTTCTTTAAAGACTGGACAGGATTGCTCCACTCGGATATGATGGCTGCCTCGGGATATTCGTTATCCAGCATTTCGCGGATATTCTTCCATATGGCCCCGGTAGCGGACTTGTTTTCATCATCCTCTTTTACCAGGGAATCCGCCATATCCACTCTGAAACCATCGCACCCCTTATCAAGCCAGAAACGCATAACATCCTTAAGTGCCTCTCTTGTGGCAATACATGCCGGATCATCAGGAGCCTTCTGCCAGTCCTTGGTTCTTTTTCCAAAACCGTAGTTGAGAGCCGGCTGGCACTTGAAGAAGTTCAGCATGTAGCAGCCGTCCCTGTCAGCCTCGCCGCCTATATACGGATGCCCTGCTATTCCCTCTATCCAGCAGTTTGTCCAGATATATCTGTCTGTATACTCATTTTTCTCAGCCTTTTTGCTCTCCTTAAACCAAGCGTGTTCCTCCGAAGTATGCCCCGGAACCAGGTCAAGGAGCACATGAATGCCCTTTTCGTGAGCCAGTTTAAAGAGCCTGTAGAGATCTTCATTGCTTCCGTATCTCTTTGCAACCTTTTTATAATCCCTGACATCATAGCCGGCATCCTTAAAGGGCGAATCGTAGCAGGGATTGATCCAGAGGGCGTTACATCCCAACTCCTTTACATAGTCGAGTTTTTCTATGATACCGGCAAGATCACCGATCCCGTTGGCATTTGTGTCCTTAAAGGACTGAGGATAAATCTCGTAAAAAACAGCGTCTTTTAACCAGCCAGGCATGTATAAACCTCCCAAAAATCACATTAATTTGTTATATTATATTTAACAATAACACATAAATGTCACTCTTGCCAGAATATTCGGAAACGTTTCCGGAAATCTTGAGGAGACAGGACTATGATAGAGAAATATATATATGCCAGTACGGAAATACTTAGCGGATCCTTAGCTTTTGTGGCTGCAGCTTATCTGTTTTTGACAAGTTCATATATCAAAAAACAGTATAGAGCGTTGGGAGCCATTGAACTTTTGGTGGGGATTCTCATGCTGTGCGACGGACTTGCCTGGTATTTTAACGGCAGTCCCGGGAAAACTGCGTATCTGATAAATGTCTTTGGAAATTTCATGACATTTTCACTGATAGCTCTTTTACCCATTCTGTACTGCTTATACATTGTACAGTCCATGAACGATGACAGGAGAGGTGTCGGGTTATTACGGGGCATTATCGCTATTTCTGCAGCAACGGAGCTGTTCCATGTCATTTCCTATCTGAACAGGTATATCTATTGGATCGACCCTGCAAGTAATCTGTATCAAAGGGGACCGGGATTTACAATCTGGTCAGTGCTCTTTTTCATACCGGTCATTATTTCTGTTTCATATGTTGTAAGTCACAAACAGCTTTTCAACAAGAGAAGATATAGTGTCATAGTGATCTTTGCCGCGATTCCGACACTTACGGCCATAGTTAACCTGTTTATCGGGATGTCTCTTTCCAACTACGCTATCTGCGTCTGTGTGCTGGTCATGTTCATGCAGGCCCTTCAGGATAACGTTCTGATCATGATAGAGCAGAGGGAGCAGATCAAAAGACAGGATGACGAGCTTGAAGATATGAGGCAGAGAATAGCGCTTTCGCAGATAAAACCGCACTTTCTTTACAATACATTAAACTCGATATATGTCCTGTGCGATACCGACAAGGAGAAGGCTAAATTTGTGGTAAATCACCTGGCTGATTATCTTCGCCAGAGCATAGGTTCAATTGAGAGTAAAGAGCCTATTCCTTTTGAAGAAGAACTTGAGCATACCAAGGTCTATATTGATATAGAAAAGGTCAGATTCGAAGGCAGATTTGATGTGGAATACAGGATAAATGCCACGGACTTTTCCATTCCTGCCCTTACAGTTCAGCCAATGGCTGAAAACGCCATAAAACACGGCCTTTGTAAAAAGAGACTTAGAGAAAAGGGACGCCTTGTCATCTCATCCGATGATATGGGAGATTACTTCAGAGTCTGCGTAGAGGATAACGGCGTTGGTTTTGATATGGAGGAATACAGCAAAAGAGATACCGTTCCGGGGCAGCATATCGGCCTTCGCAACGTAAAAGAGAGGATCAGGATCATGAAAAATGCGGAGATGCTGATACAGTCTGAGGTTGGCAAAGGAACAAAGATAGAGATCAGAATTCCGAAAAATTGACTTGAAATTTTGACCTTAAAAGTGTATGTTATATGTGTCTGTACAACTGGCGGATAAGTGGGTAACCACATGGGAGTACAGATAATAATTTTGAACAGTCGACCGCCTGGGCAACCGCTTTTAGTGGCATGCTCAGGCGGTTTTTTGTGTAGAGCACTTGGTGAGGTATTGTCGAGCCTAGTGCGAACCAGTCACGTGCACTTAACGAGGTATTTTCGAGTTTAGTGCAGCGGGACAAGGAGAAGGAGGACAAATGTTTAATCTCAAAGAAGAACTCAGCAGCACAACCTATCCCGGAAGGGGCATAATCCTTGGTACATCCGAGGATGGCAAGTATGCAGTTTGCGCTTATTTCATCATGGGAAGAAGCGAGAACTCTAGAAACAGAGTATTCGTAGAGGATGGAGAGGGAATCCGCACCCAGGCTTTTGATGAGTCCAAGATGGAGGATCCAAGCCTTATCATCTACGCACCGGTTCGTGTTCGCGGAACATCAACCATCGTTACAAACGGTGATCAGACAGATACAATTTACGAGCTTATGCAGGCTGGACAGAGCTTTGAGGAGTCACTCAGGACAAGAGAGTTCGAGCCTGATGCACCTAATTACACACCAAGAATTTCAGGCATCATGAATGTTAAGGGTGGAAAATACGACTTTGCTCTTTCAATCCTTAAGAGCAATCACGGCGATCCTTCCTCATGCCAGAGATTTACATATACCTATGAGAATCCCAAGGCAGGCGAGGGATATTTCATCCACACCTACCAGGGTGACGGCAATCCGCTTCCTAGCTTTGAGGGAGAGCCTACACAGGTAAATATCTCAGGCGACATCAACAAGTTCACAGATGACGTCTGGTCAGCTCTTAACGCTGATAACAAGGTATCTCTTTTCACAAGATATATCGATATCGCAACCGGAGCAAAAGAGACAAGGATCTACAACAAGAACTTCAAGAAGGAGGAGAAATAAGATGAACGAGATTCAGTTAAAATACGGATGCAACCCTAACCAGAAGCCTTCACGTGTATATATGGAGAACGGCGCTGACCTTCCTATCGAGGTACTCAACGGTCGTCCGGGATACATAAACCTTCTTGATGCATTAAACGGCTGGCAGCTTGTTTCAGAGCTCAAAAAAGCTACAGGTCTTCCTGCTGCTACATCCTTCAAGCATGTTTCACCTGCAGGTGCAGCTGTTGGAACACCTCTCACAGATATTGAGAAGAAGATCTACTGGGTAGAGGATCTTGGAGAACTCAGCCCCCTTGCAAACGCTTACGCAAGAGCCCGTGGCGCAGACAGAATGTCATCCTTTGGTGATTTCATCTCTCTTTCAGATGAGTGCGATGCTGATACAGCACGTCTTGTTAAAAGAGAAGTTTCCGATGGTATCATTGCTCCCGGCTATACAGATGAGGCTCTTGAGATCTTAAAGGCTAAGAAGGGCGGAAACTACGCAGTTATCAAGGTTGATTCTTCATACGTTCCCGAAGCTATCGAGAAGAAGCAGGTTTTCGGTATCACCTTCGAGCAGGGACACAACTTCATCGAGATCGGTGATGATATGTTTGAGAACATCGTTACAGACAACAAGGATCTTCCTGAGGCAGCACTTATCGACCTCAAGATCGCTCTTATCACTCTTAAGTACACACAGTCAAACTCGGTTTGCTATGTAAAGGGCGGAGCTGCCATCGGTATCGGAGCAGGACAGCAGTCCAGGATCCACTGCACAAGACTTGCAGGAAATAAGGCAGACAACTGGTTCCTTCGTCAGGCACCACAGGTTCTGAATCTTCCTTTCCTTGATTCCATAAAGCGCCCTGACAGAGACAACGCCATTGACCTCTACATCGGCGAGGATTACATGGACGTTCTTGCAGACGG
>JAFSTR010000215.1 GCA_017445665.1 Butyrivibrio sp.
AATGGCACAGAGGTTGTTATCGGTGTAAGTGTAAAGGCTTCAGCAGGCGCCTGGGGAGCATGGGATGATTTCTATCTCTACAGGACCGGAGATTATACAGCTATCGAGCCTGAGGATCCTGAGAATCCGGACGATCCGGGAACTCCTGATGATCCGGAAAATCCTGATGACCCTGATGATCCTGATAACCCGGGTGGTGGTGATAATCCCGGCGGTAACGATGATCCAAACGGTGGCAACGATGATCCGGCACCAGCTCCTGCACCGGTTACTCCTGTAGTGATCCCGGCAGTTAAGTTCGTTGCTGCAGTTGTAAAGACTGTTACCAGGGTGATTGTTTCAGTTGCCAAAGTGATCAGCAGAATATTCAGGTGGTTCTGATCTGATATAGTATAAACTTAGGTTTACAGACATACTACGTGCATTTAAGAAAGGCTGAATCCGTAAGGGTTCAGCCTTTCTGCATGCGGCTATTTATGTCGTAAAGCTTTCATTAATAGAAGCTGCATCAAGGCATACAGCCTCTGCTTCGTCGGAGCCGCCAAGCAGGATGCCGAGGTAGTGACCGCTTTCATCAAAGAGGCCGGTGCCGGACATGCCCGGCGTCACAGCGCAGTAGCAGTATATTATGTCCATACATAAGTCCTCGGAATAAACTGAAGGTGAGGCAATGCTGCCGGCGTAGATATCGCCCGTATTAGCATCCACAAAGTATATTGTCTGTCCGGGTGACATGAGAACATTAGCCCCTGAAGAATCAGCATCTTCGTAAGAATTATCTTCATCTGAAGCAATAGTTGATTTATCAAAACCACAAGCCGACGCAGAAGAACTCAACACAGAATCATATTCCCCATCAACTTCATCTCTCTCCACGCTAAGAAATACTACATCCTTTGCAGTATCATCTTTTAATACAGTAGCGTTGCAGATTTCCTGTCCCCCGAATGTCACCGAGATGTCTTTTGACGAGCCGTCATAGTAATCCTGCAGCACATGCATCGCAGTTACTATGGTAAAAGAGCTTTCGTCATCATCATATATCGTACCGCAGCCATAGTGTCCTCCGCAGCTCACTGAAACGCTCAGCTTTGAAATATCAACAGGAGAGTCCACTCCGAGTATGTTCTTTTCATTTTGACCATTATTGTACTGAGTCCAAATGCCTGCAACCACAACACCAACAAGCAAAAGACCCAGGATCATCCCTAAAATCTTCTTCATAATAAAAACAATTATAGCATTATGAAAAAATTTTTTTACTATTTTGCAACAATTCCCAAAACCGATCTGTATACAGGATAGAGAGGCAAAAAACTTGCCATAAATCGGAGGGAAAAATTATGAAAAAGAATTACAGGTCTTTATCGTTACTATTAACAGCAGGAATGATGGCCGGAGCTCTTGCGGGATGCGGAGGAGCAGCGACAAGTCCGACAATGACAGATATGCCCGAGTATGCAACCGCGCCATCTTCTTCGCCTTCAGCTGCAAAAGAGTCTGATGCAGAGTACCCGCAGACCGCAGCGGAGCCCGAATGCAATAGTGCTGTGAGTGCTCCGGAGCCAAAAGGAATATTTGACATTTTCAGTTCATCCGGCAGCAATAACACAAATAGTTCCACATATTCATATCAGACTGATGAGTATCCGGATATAACTGTTGTACCGGAGTACAACACAGAATCCTATGACAAACCGGATGAGAACGGATTCTTTCTTACACAGGGTCAGCCTCTTTCAACCTTTGCAGCAGATGTTGACACAGCATCTTATGCAAATATCAGGCGCATGATCGAATCCGGTTACCTGCCGTCTGAGATAAGTCCAGAGGCAGTAAGACCGGAGGAGTTCATCAACTATTTTTCATATGATCTGAGCGGCCCAAGGAATGGAGAAAAGTTCGGCGTTACAACGGAAGTTGCTACATGCCCCTGGAATGATGAGCATCAGCTCATGTTTGTAGGAGTTAAGGCAGAGGATAAGCTTGACGGCGAGATCCCTGAGAGTAATCTTGTATTTCTGATCGATGTTTCAGGCTCAATGGACTCCAGAGACAAGCTTCCGCTGCTTCAGAAAGCGTTCAAGGATTTTGTCGATAATCTTCCCGATAAGGGAACTGTTTCAATCGTGACTTATGCAAGCAGGGAAGCTGTCATCATTGACGGTGTCAGCATGGCTGATAAAAAGACGATCAAGAATGCCATAAACAACCTCGATGCAGGCGGAAGCACAGCAGGCCAGGCAGGCATGGAGATGGCATATGAGATAGCTAAAGAAAACTTTATCGAAGGTGGCAACAACCGTGTGATCATGGCTACAGACGGAGACCTCAATGTAGGTATCTCAGATCCCGATGAGCTTGAGAGATTTATCAAGGGTAAAAAGGACGATGGTATCTACCTCTCTGTTCTTGGCTTCGGAGCCGGAAACTACAAGGACGATGCTATGCAGTCCCTGGCAGATTGCGGTAACGGAAACTATTCATACATTGACTGCGAGTCTGAGGCACACAAGGTTCTGGTTGATGAGATGAGTTCAACTCTTGTTACAGTGGCAAAAGACGTTAAGTTCCAGGTTGAGTTCAACCCTGCAGTTGTTAATGCATACAGACTCATTGGTTATGAAAACAGGATCATGGATGCAGTTGACTTTAACAACGACAAGAAGGACGGCGGTGAAGTTGGATCGGGTCACAGCGTAGTGGCGCTCTATGAGATCATTCCCGCAGGTGCAAATTCAGCGATCGACCTTAAGTATCAGCAGACAAATAACCAGGTTGTAGATACAGGTTCCGACGATTTTGCTACCATCAAGATTCGCTACAAAGAGCCCGATGAGGATGAGTCACAGCTTCTTACTTTTGTAGCCGATAAAGAGAAGTTCACAGATAAGCCAAGTGATAACCTTGCTTTTGCAAGCCTTGTTTCTGAGTTTGCAATGCTTCTTTCAGAGAGCGATTATTCAGGAGACATTGATTTCAAAGATATTATGAAGGCTTATAAGAAACTCGGATTTACTGATGATTACAGAGATGAGTTCTATGATCTTGTCAGAATGATGGCAAAGAGAAGCTGATATGTTATACTATCTCCCGGGGATCAAAATTATCCCGGGGAGATATGTATGTTTCGATTTGTTTTTAGTTTCTTAAACTTTTTTTGCGGAGGACCACCACCGGAGAGTGTGGCGGAGGTTATGGACAGGCATGGGGACAGGATCCTTCGTGTGGCTTATTCATACCTTCATAATATGGAAGATGCTGAGGATATTTTGCAGGATACGCTGATCAAATATATGCAGAGCAGCCCTGATTTCAACGGGCCTGAGCACGAGAAGGCCTGGCTTATCACCGTTGCATCTAATTTAAGTAAGAATAAGATCAAATACAACAAGGTCAGGGAGGCAGATGAACTCTCAGAGGAGCTTGTGGGAAAAGAGGAACAGGATCTTGCTTTTGTATGGGAAGCAGTTAAGCAGCTCCCGGTTAAGTACAGAGAGGCGGTCCATCTCTTTTACCAGGAAGGTTACTCGACGGGGGAGATAGCAAGAATTCTAGACCGCAAGGAGGCTACAGTCAGATCTGACCTTATGAGAGCGAGAGCGCAGCTAAAAAATATACTGAAGGAGGCGTACGATTTTGAGTAAGTATCAGGAAGTAATGGATCATATTAAAGTCGACGACGAAATGAAAAAGCGCATCCTTCAGAATGTTGAAAAAAAGCTGGAGGAAGCGCCACAGGAAGTTGTCACACCAAAACCGAAGGTTGTACCGTTTAAGAGGTATGCTGCAATAGCAGCGACATTCACGGTATTACTGGTTGGAAGCTATGCAGTAATGCAGGCAACAGGCGGAATAGGCGGCACAAACAGCTCCACATCCGTCTACGAACCTGTGATGGAAGATGCAGCGTCAATGGGGGAAGAGCCGGCCTATGAAGCTGAGGATTCAGCAGCGGAGGCACCGGCAGCCGAACCTTCAATGGACAAGGCAGAGGGGGCTGTAGAGGCACCGGCAGAACATGACGTGATCATGCAGCCTGTTATGAATGAAGCACAACCAAATGCAAGCGTAAGCGCAAACATGGAACCGATAGTTCCGATAGTGCTGACAGCTGTTATTGCAATATTTATTCTTGTTGTTGTAATTATATTTGTTAGAAAAAGAAAAAGATGATATAATGTGACTCCTAATGAGCAGAATGGATGATCGCTGCCGCATAAACGAAAGGGTGCGGGAGAGGAAAGTCCGGGCTTCGCAGGGCAGGATGCCAGATAACGTCTGGTGGAGGCAACTCCCAGGATAGTGCAACAGAGAGACACCGCGTAGGAATGCTTGCATTCCCTGTGCACACGCAAGTGTGCGGCGTAAGGGTGGAAAGGCAGTGTAAGAGACTACCGTGCTGGTGGTAACATCAGTAGCCATGTAAACCCCATCCGAAGCAAGACCGAAAAGAGAGCCATGAGCCGGCCCGGTTCGCTCTCAGGTGGGTCGCTTGAGGCTGTTGGTGACAGCAGTCCTAGATAGATGATCATTCACGACATAACCCGGCTTATAGTTCTGCTCATTTATAGAA
>JAFSTR010000216.1 GCA_017445665.1 Butyrivibrio sp.
CGGGTTCAATAGGAACACAGACCCTTGATGTAGTCAGAAACAATGCCTCGGAGCTTGAGGTTGTAGGAATCGCAGCTCTAAAGAGCGTAGATAAAGTAGAGAAGCAGGTTCGTGAATTTAAGCCAAGATATGTCTGCATGTTCGATGAAGCAGCGACAAAAGAGCTTCAGGAGAAAATCGCGGATACCGGCATCAAGGTAATGGCCGGTATGGACGGACTTCTTGATATAGTATCGGTCCCCGAGGCGGATACAGTACTTACAGCAGTGGTAGGAATGATCGGTATCAGACCCACCATCAGAGCAATTGAATGCGGAAAAGACATTGCCCTTGCCAACAAGGAGACTCTTGTTTGCGCAGGTCACATAATAATGCCCCTTGCCAGGGAAAAGAATGTGCAGATCCTTCCCGTGGACTCGGAGCACAGCACTATTTTCCAGTCTTTAAACGGTGAGCCGAAGGATAAGGTCGAGAAGATACTTTTGACAGCCAGCGGCGGTCCCTTCAGAGGTAAAAAGAAAGCGGAGCTTGAGAATATGACAGCTGCCGATGCCCTTAAGCACCCCAACTGGGATATGGGTCCTAAGGTTACAATTGATTCGTCATCTCTTGTCAACAAGGGTCTTGAAGTGATGGAAGCCAAGTGGCTCTTTGGAGTAGGACTTGATGATATTCAGGTTGTTGTTCATCCTCAGAGTATCGTGCACAGTGCTGTTCAGTATGTGGATGGCGCAGTTATTGCACAGCTCGGAGTTCCTGATATGAAGCTCCCTATCCAGTATGCTCTTTTCTATCCTGACAGAAGACCTATGAATGAAAAGAGACTTGACCTGTTTGAGCTTTATTCACTGACCTTTGAAAAACCTGATACAGACACATTCAGAGGGCTTAAGCTTGCCTACGATTCAGCACGCATAGGCGGCAGTATGCCCACTGTGTTCAATGCGGCCAATGAAATGGCTGTTAAGAGATTCTTAAAGGGCGATATCAGGTACCTTGAGATCTACAGCATGATAGAGGAGGCTATGAGCCACCACAGGATGGTGGAGAATCCTGATGTTGCTGCAATTCTTGCAGCTGAGCAGGAGACCTATGAGTTCCTCGGAAAGAAGTACGGCATCTGATGTTAGTTAGTATTTTAATTTTCTTTATCATATTCGGAGTTCTGGTCACATCCCATGAATTCGGCCACTTCATAATCGCCAAGTCAGGCGGTATCAGGGTCAACGAGTTCTTTATCGGTATGGGACCGACCATCTGGAAGAAACAAAAGGGAGAGACTCTCTATAGCATAAAGCTCCTTCCAATCGGCGGAGCCTGTGTCTTTGACGGAATGGATCCTGTCGCAGAGGAAAAAGAGGGTTACGATGAACATTCATTCCTGAATGCTCCTGTGTGGAGGAGGATAGCAACTCTTTTCGCAGGTCCCTTTGCAAACTTTATAATTGCTTATATTCTGGCGGTCATCCTGGTGAGCTTTTCAGCCTGGAATTTCCCTGTCATTGACAAGATGACTGAGGAATCTGCAGCTGCCGAAGCAGGAATGCAGCCGGGAGATAAGATAATCAGCGTAGATGGCGAGAAAGTGTACATGGCGGGAGAGGTTACCCTGATCTCTCAGTTTGCGGAAGGCAGCCCCATGGACATCGTGTATGAGAGAGACGGGCAGAGATATGAGACAACTCTCCAGCCCAAGTACAGCGCAGAGGAAGGCCGTTACTACATGGGAATTTATCTCGGCGAGTACGGCAAGATCGAGGGAGCACAGGCTCTTAAGTATGCGTGGTACGAGGTGCGCTATTATTTTAAGACGACTTACAGAAGTCTTGCACTTTTGGTAAAGGGTAAGCTCTCCAAAGACGATGTTTCAGGCCCTGTTGGCATGGTGAAGATGGTGGATGATACCTATGAGGAGGTTAAGCCCTATGGTATTTCAGCTGTCATCCTGACAATGCTCTCACTGACGGTTCTTCTGTCGGTGAACCTGGGTGTCATGAATCTTTTACCTATTCCGGCTCTTGACGGAGGACGACTTGTGTTCCAGTTCATAGAGGTTATTGTAGGTAAGCCTGTACCACCAGAGAAGGAAGGCTTCGTTCACATGATCGGAATGGTGGCGCTACTGGCACTCATGGTATTTGTACTGTTTAATGATATTAGTAAATTTACGAGGTAATATACATGGCCTACAGAGATAACACAAAGGTAATCCATATTGGCGACAGAGTTATTGGCGGAGGTAATCCCATCCTCATCCAGTCCATGACCAACACAAGGACAGAGGACGTTGAGGCGACAGTCGCTCAGATAAAGAGGCTCGAGGAAGCAGGATGTGAGATCATAAGAAGTACTGTGCCTACACTTGAGGCAGCCAAGGCTCTTTCCGAGATCAAAAAGCAGATTCATATTCCTATCGTTGCCGATATTCACTTTGATTATAAGATGGCTATTGCAGCCATTGAAAACGGTGCTGACAAGATCAGGATCAACCCCGGTAATATAGGTGGCAGGGACAGGATCGCTTCAGTAGTATCCTGTGCCAAGGAGAGAAATATTCCGATAAGAGTCGGCGTAAACAGCGGTTCGTTGGAAAAAGATCTTGTGGAGAAATACGGCGGAGTTACAGCTCAGGGACTTGTCGAGTCAGCCCTTGATAAGATCGGGATTATCGAGGATCTTGGCTATGACAACATGGTTGTCAGCATTAAATCCTCCAACGTAATGCTCTGCGTAGAGGCTCATGAGCTCCTTGCACAGAAGTGCAGATATCCTCTTCATGTAGGTATCACAGAGGCCGGAACGGTTTACGGCGGAAACATCAAGTCTTCGATCGGCCTTGGCATCATCCTTAACAAGGGCATCGGCGATACCATACGAGTTTCGCTCTCAGGAGATCCCGTGGAGGAGATAAAGACTGCCAAGATGATCCTTAAGACTCTTGGAATGAGGACCGGAGGAATTGAGGTTGTATCATGTCCTACCTGCGGAAGGACCAAGATAGATCTCATAAGTCTTGCCAATGCAGTTGAGACTATGGTCCAGGGATATGACCTTGACATTAAGGTAGCAGTTATGGGCTGCGCGGTAAACGGCCCCGGAGAAGCCAAGGAGGCTGACATCGGAATTGCAGGCGGAATAGGAGAAGGCCTGCTCATTAAGAACGGAGAAGTAGTTAAGAAGGTTAAGGAAGACCAACTATTGGCTACCCTTAAAGAGGAACTCGATAATTGGTCTAGGTAAAGGTTTTTATGGGGAAGAGTTTTTTTGAAGTATTTCCTGCCCTTAAGCTGGATGAACACACCGGCGACATCATGGGGCAGACTGAAGTAGTAAAGGTTTCAACCACCAGAAAACAGGATTTTATCAGGATATACATCGCCAGCAACAAGCTCATTGATAAAGCGGATATCATCAAGACTGAGAACAGCATCAAGAAGCAGCTTTTTGCCGATCAGGATATCACCATCAAGATATATGAGAAGTTTTCCCTTTCGGCGCAGTATACGCCTGAGAACCTCCTGGATATATACAGAGAGAGCATAGAGCTCGAGCTAAAAGACTATGACCACATGGAATATAGTCTGTTTCGCTCGGCTTCTTTTTTGTACCCGGATCATGACAATGTCATCATGCGACTTGAGGACAGTGTTGTCGGCAAGAAGAAAGCCCCTGACCTGATCCGTGTACTGTCCAAGATATTCAATGAGAGATGCGGACTGTCTGTAGTTCTTTCACCGGAATTCGTAGAAGTTGAAAAAGAGGATAAAGCGCCCGATTACTCCGAGGAATCAGCCAAGATGGCCAAAAAGCTCGAGGCCATGGAGGAGAAGGAAGCAGAGAAGGAAGCTGCCAAGGCTGCAAAAGCTGCTGAGACCAAGCAGCCGAGTGCACCGGCCAAGACAGAGGGCAAGGATTCTTCCTTTGCACCTAAGGATGGTTCTCAGAAGTCTTTTGGCAAAAGAGATTTTGGCGGAAGCTACAAGAGATCAGATAATCCTGATGTTCTCTTTGGAAGAGACTTTGACGATGAGGCCATGAAGCTGGTTGACCTTATGGGAGAACTGGGCGAAGTGACCATTCACGGCAAGATCATCGAGTTTGATTCAAGAGACATCAGAAATGACAAGACTATTCTCATCTTTGCTGTGACGGACTTTACAGATACCATTGCAGTCAAGATGTTTGTTAATAC
>JAFSTR010000217.1 GCA_017445665.1 Butyrivibrio sp.
CAGAGAAGAGCTAACTGGAAAATGACAGCTCCTACTTTGGTAAAGTGCAGTCACTGTGGAGCTCTTATGCAGCCACATTGTGCATGCAAGAAGTGCGGCTATTACAATAAGAAGAGCATTGTTGAAGTTGAGGATTAATTTCTAGTAAAACCTCATTTTTACAAAGAATTAAAGGCTTTCCGGTTCTGCCGGAAAGCCTTGATTTTTGTATAGCACTTTAGTAGAATGTTTAAAGATTGCGGAATTTGTTTTTTTGCGCAAAATAATCTAAGGAAGGACTTAAGATGTCTGAACTTGTTAGAGTTGCTGTAGATGCTATGGGCGGAGACAATGCCCCCTTTGTAACAGTCAAGGGAAGTGTTGATGCAGTTAAGGAGAATAGTAACCTCAAGGTCTTTCTCGTAGGTCAGGAGGAGGCTGTAAACGCTGAGCTTTCCAAGTATGATTATCCTAAGGACAAGATCGAGGTTGTAAACGCTACTGAAGTAATTGAGATGGCTGAGCCGCCTGTAATGGCAATCCGCAAGAAGAAGGATTCTTCCATAGTTAAGGCTATGTATATGGTAAGCCACGGCGAGGCTGATGCTTATGTTTCAGCCGGAAGTACCGGTGCGACACTTGTTGGCGGACAGGTTATCGTAGGAAGACTCAAGGGTGTAGACAGAGCGCCGCTTGCGCCTCTTATTCCAACCGAGAAGGGTACATCGCTTCTTATCGACTGCGGAGCCAACGTTGATGCAAGATCATCACACCTTGTACAGTTTGCCAAGATGGGAACCGTTTATATGGAGAACATCATGGGTATCAAGAACCCTACAGTCGGTATCATCAACATAGGTGCCGAGGAAGAAAAGGGTAACGCTCTTGTCAAAGAGACATTTCCTCTTCTTAAGAACTGTCCCGATATCAACTTTATCGGAAGCGTAGAGGCCAGGGATATTCCTGCCGGAGGAGCTGATATTATCGTATGTGAAGCATTTACAGGTAATGTAGTGCTTAAGATGTACGAAGGTGTTGCCAAGTCTATGATGCATATCATCAAGGGCAGCCTTATGAGCAGCCTCAAGACCAAGATCGGAGCACTTCTTATTAAGAACGATCTTAAGAAGTCTTTATCTAATTACAGTCTTGATCAGTATGGCGGAGCTCCAATGCTCGGACTTAAGGGCCTTGTTGTTAAGACACACGGAAGTGCCAATGAAATAGAGATCAAAAATTCTATCCTGCAGTGTGTGACCTTTACAGAACAGAAGATTAGTGAGAAGATTAGCGCAAAGATATCCCAGGGATAAATAGTGCTGAAATATTTTATAAAAGGAACGGAGATTTAAAATGGAATTCGAGAAGATGAAAGAAGTTATTGCAAACGTACTTAACGTTGATCCTGAGGAGATCAAGCCTGAGACAACTTTTACAGAGGATCTTGGTGCTGATTCACTTGATCTTTTCCAGATCATCATGGGGCTTGAGGATGAATTTGATGTTCAGATCGATCCTGAGAAGACAGAGAATATCACTACTGTTGGAGAAGCCGTAGAACTCCTTAAGAGTGCGATCGCAAGTAAATAAGACGTATCTGAGGCGGCTTTATTAGCTGCCTCATTATTTATATAATGGAGAAATTATGTTAAAAGATGCAGATATAAGCAGATTTGAACAACTGATAGGCTACACCTTCAGAGATAAGGAGCTTTTGATCCAGGCCTTTACCCACAGCTCTTTTGTCAATGAACAGAAGATCAACAAGCATCCCGATTACGAGAGACTTGAGTTTTTGGGTGATGCTGTGCTTGAGATGATATCCAGCGCCTTTCTTTTCAGGAAATTCCCTGATAAAAAAGAGGGACAGATGTCCAAGATGAGAGCTTCCCTTGTTTGTGAAGGTGCACTTGCCTATGATGCTGAGCAGCTCAATTTAAAAGAGTACATACTCCTTGGTAAGGGCGAGGAAGCTACCGGCGGAAGAAATAAAGAGTCTATCATTGCCGACGTTATGGAGGCTGTTATAGGAGCTCTTTTCCTGGACGGCGGAATAGAGGAGTCTAAGCGCTTTATTGATAGCTATGTACTTACCAATATAGAAGCTGTGCAGATGTTTGTTGACAGTAAATCTCATCTGCAGGAATTTGCCCAGGGAGAAAATTTGGGTGAAGTAAGGTATGAATTATGTGGCGAAAGTGGACCTGAACATGATAAAATATTTGAGGTTCGCGTTTTTGTCGGCGACAAGAATTTGGGAGAGGGGACAGGAAAGACCAAGAAGGCTGCAGAGCAGAAGGCAGCCCATCAGGCTCTTCTTGTATTAAAGAATAAGCAGTAATGTACTTAAAAAGTATTGAGATCCACGGATTTAAGTCTTTTGCAAATAAGATAAAGTTCGATTTTCATAACGGTATAACCGGAATCGTAGGACCTAACGGCTCAGGTAAGAGTAATGTTGCTGACGCCGTGAGGTGGGTTCTCGGTGAACAGCGTATTAAACAGCTGCGTGGCGGATCCATGCAGGATGTTATTTTCTCGGGCACAGAGCTGCGTAAGCCTCTTGGCTATGCTTATGTTGCCATCACATTGGATAATTCAGACCATTCCCTTGCAATTGATTATGATGAAGTAACTGTCTCCAGACGTCTTTATCGTTCCGGAGAAAGTGAATATATGATCAATGGCTCGTCCTGCAGACTTAAGGATGTTAACGAGCTGTTTATGGACACCGGTATCGGTAAAGAGGGCTATTCCATCATCGGACAGGGTCAGATCGATCAGATCCTCTCTAGTAAGCCTGAGGACAGGAGAAATCTCTTTGACGAAGCTGCCGGTATCGTTAAGTTCAAGACCCGTAAGGAAACTGCTATCAAGAAGCTTGAAGAGGAGAAGATCAACCTTACAAGACTTTCCGATATCCTCTCAGAGCTTGAGAAACAGGTTGGACCTCTTGAGAAACAGTCAGAGGTTGCCAAGGAATTCCTTCGCCTGCGTGAAAGACTTAAGACCCTCGACGTTAACATGTTCCTTGTTGAGAACAAGTCTCAAAAACAGCAGCTCGAAGAGGCTGAGAAGAACCACGAAGTAGCAACAAATGCCCTTGAAGAGGCTAAGGATAGCTACGAGAAGACCAAAGAAGAATACGAAAATATCCAGAAGCAGCTGGAAGAAATAGATAAAGAGATCGATGAAGCAAGAGCTAAGATCACAGATTCATCGGTCAAGAGAGAAAAGCTTGAGGGACAGATCGGTATTTTAAACGAGAAGATCAAATCTGCCTCGGATAACGATGCTCATTTCAAGAAAAGAGAGAAGGATGAGCGCGAGAAGCTTGAAATAAAATACGCAGAGAGAGATAAGTACCTCGAAGAGAAAGAGGCTATCGACAAAGAAGCTGCCGGCCTTTCAGCTGACAGAGACAGCGCCAGAAAAGAGCTTGAAGCAACTCTTTCACAGATCGAGAACATAAACAATGAGATTGAGGAGTGCAAGAGTACTATTATCAATACTCTCAGCACAAGAGCCAATATCAAGTCCAAGCTCAGTTCCCTTGATACCATGAAGGAACAGGTCAATATCAGAAAGGCTGAGCTTACAGGCAAACTTGTAAGAGCACGTTCTGATGAGTCAAGACAGGAAGAGACTCTTAAAAAGCTCAGGGATGAATTTGACAGCATTACCGCTGAGATCTCTGAGATGAACAAAAAACAGAAAGAGACTGAGAAAGAAGTTCTTGCTATCCGCGAGAATATAAGCATTAAGGATACAGAGCTTCGTAAGACTCAGGAGCTTTACCAGCAGGAGAAGTCAAGGCTCGAGGCACTTGCCAACCTCACTGAGAGATATGAGGGATACGGCGGCAGTGTCAAGAAAGTAATGGAACGCAAGGAAGATACCAAGGGGATCATCGGTGTTGTTGCGGATATCATCAAGACAGAGCCTAAATATGAGACAGCTATTGAAGTTGCCCTTGGCGGTAACATCCAGAATATCGTAACCGACAATGAAGAGACGGCAAAAGAGATGATCGCTTACCTCAAGCAGTCCAAGGCAGGAAGAGCAACATTCCTTCCTTTGACATCTCTTGACAATCCGCCCGAACTCAAGGCTAAGGAAGCTCTCAATGAGCCCGGCGTTCTCGGAATGGCTGATGAGCTTGTAAATACCGATCCCAAGTATAAAAAAGTTGCAAAGGCAATGCTTGGTAGGATTGTTGCGGTTGACAATGTAGACAATGCAGTCAAGATAGCCCGTAAATATAACTACACCGTCAGAATGGTCACTCTCGAGGGTGAACTTCTTGTTCCCGGCGGAGCCATCAGTGGTGGTGCTTTCAAGAACAATTCCAATCTCCTCGGAAGACGAAGAGAGATGGAGGATCTTGAGAAGAATGTCAAGAAGTACAAACAAAAGGTTGAAGATATCCAGAAAGAGATCGATGACTCCAAGGCTAAGAGGAACGAGCTTCGTACACTTGCGGAGGAACTTAGGACTGAACTTCAGGGTAAATTCATCGCACAGAACACTGCAAGGATTAATGTAGAAAACGAAGAGAAGAAGCAGGAAGAACAGAAGGGCTCATACTCAGATCTTAAGACAGAGAATGCCGAGATAGAGAGTAAGCTTGCTGAGATTGCAGCTGAGAAGGAAGAAGCTATGACTCAGCTGGCTGAATCTGAAGAACTTGAGAAGAAGTGTTCCGAGAAGGTTGAATCCTTCCAGGGACAGCTTGAAACTCTCCATCAGGATGAAGAAGCCAAGAATGAAAATGTCGCTAAATGGGATATTGAGTTCGAGAAGATCGTTCAGAAACAGGATTTCCAGAAACAGAATCTGGATCGTATAAACACTGATATTGAGAGTGAAGAGGAGTCCCTTGAGGAAATCCTTGAAACTATTAAGAAAAATAACGAGACCCTCGAGCAGAGCAAGAAGGATATTGAGGAGATAAGACTTACTATTGAAGCCTCAACGGATGTCCAGACCGGAGCAACCAAGGAACTTGAGGAAAAGAAGGAAGCCAAGAATGCTCTTTCTCTTTCACAAAAAGACTTCTTTGAGAAGACTCAGGAACTCAACAAGCAGATGTCAGACCTTGAAAAAGAGGTTATAAGGCTTGTCAGCAGAAAAGAGAAGTGTCAGGAAGCAATCGAGTCACAGATCAACTATATGTGGAACGAGTATGAGATCACACTTGCTGACGCAGCTGCCATGAGAGATGAGGAAATGACTGATATACCTTCTATGAGGAAGGAAACTCATTCCCTCAAGGATTCGATCAAGAAGCTTGGAGATGTCAATGTGAACGCCATTGAGGATTACAAGAACCTCATGGAGAGATATACATTCATGAAGACCCAGCATGACGATCTTATCGTAGCTGAACAGCAGCTCAAAGAGATCATCAAGGATCTTGATGAATCAATGCGCAAACAGTTCATTGAGCAGTTTGAGCTCATTAACAAAGAATTTGATAAGGTATTCAAAGAGATGTTTGGCGGAGGTCACGGCGCTCTGGAGCTTGCCGAAGGTGAAGATGTTCTTGAGGCAGGCATCAGGATCAACGCTCAGCCACCGGGCAAAAAGCTTGTAAACATGATGCAGATGTCCGGAGGAGAGAAGGCTCTTACTGCGATAGCTCTTTTATTTGCTATTCAGAACCTGAAGCCTTCACCGTTCTGTCTTCTTGATGAGATCGAGGCGGCTCTTGATGAGAACAATGTCGTTAGATTTGCTAAATACCTTCACAAGCTGTCCAGTACGCAGTTTATTGTCATCACTCACAGAAGAGGTACAATGGAAAGTGCTGACAGACTATACGGAATTACTATGCAGGAAAAGGGTGTATCAACCCTTGTTAGCGTAAACCTGATTGATAAGGAGCTTACAAATTAATGGCAAAGGGCTTTTTTGCAAAACTACAGATAGGACTTGCTAAGACCAGGGATAAATTCCTCTGGGGAATGGACAATGTCTTTTACGACGATGCATTTATAGACGAGGATTTCTACGAAGAACTCGAGGAAGTCCTTATCATGGCTGATATCGGAATAAATGCAACCAGCAGGATACTTGATAAGCTGCGTGAGCAGGTAAAACAAAACGGTATCATCCACCGCAAGGAGTGCAAGAAGCTTCTGATTGAGAATATCAGAGAGCAGATGAAGACTGACGGTGATGACTATGCCTTTGAAGACAAGAAGACAATAATCTTCATCATAGGCGTCAACGGCGTCGGAAAGACAACCACAGTTGGCAAGCTTGCTTCGATATTCAGAAACAAAGGCAAAAAAGTCATTATCGCTGCTGCGGATACATATAGAGCAGCTGCTACAGAGCAACTTGCTACCTGGGCTGAAAGAGCTCAGACTCCCATTATTACCGGAAGAGAGGGAGGAGATCCGGCCAGCGTAATATATGATGCTACATCTGCTTTCAAGGCAAGAGACTGCGATATTCTTATCGTTGATACCGCAGGAAGACTTCATAACAAAAAGAACCTTATGGAAGAGCTTGCCAAGATGAACAGGATAATTGATAAGGAACTTCCGGGAATCTGGCGTGAGAACTTCATTGTTCTTGACGGAACTACCGGTCAGAATGCTATCAATCAGGCCAGAGAGTTCGGCGAAGCTGCCGATCTTACAGGTATAGTCCTTACCAAGCTTGACGGAACCGCCAAGGGTGGAATTGCAGTTGCTATTGTATCTGAGCTTAATATTCCGGTTAAGTATGTCGGTGTTGGCGAAGGTATCGATGACCTTGAGCGCTTTAATTCGGATGAATTTGTAGATGCACTCTTTGATGTTCAAAGAGATGACATAGAACAAGATGAAGAACAGGAGAACAGTGATGGCTGACGAAAAGAAGATGACCCTGGACAAATTTGAAGAAGCTTACGAGGATGTCAAAAAGGTAACCCTTGAGACCAAGCTTATTTACAGTGACTATTGGAGCTCAATTACAGGCGGCAAGGTATATTTAAAGCCTGAAAACCTTCAGAGAACAGGAGCTTACAAGGTTCGCGGAGCTTATTACAAGATAACAACATTAACTGATGAAGAGCGCAGCAAAGGTCTTATTACAGCATCTGCCGGAAACCACGCTCAGGGCGTTGCTTATGCTGCGGGGCGGTACGGAGTGAAGGCTGTTATCTGCATGCCTACTTCAACTCCTCTTATCAAGGTTAACAGGACCAAGGCTCTGGGAGCGGAAGTTGTTCTTTATGGAGATGTTTATGACGAGGCTTATCAGAAGGCTTTAGAGCTTGCTGAAGAGAATGGCTACACACTTGTTCATCCCTTTGATGATCTTGACGTAGCTACAGGACAGGGCACAATTGCCATGGAGATCATCAAAGAACTCCCTACAGTTGACGTGATCCTTGTTCCTATCGGAGGCGGCGGACTTGCAACCGGCGTTTCAACTCTGGCTAAACTTCTGAATCCAAAGATCAAGGTTATAGGTGTTGAGCCTGCAGGTGCTAACTGCATGCAGGAATCCTTCAAGGCAGGACATGTTGTAACTCTTCCTACTGTCAACACAATTGCTGACGGTACAGCAGTTAAGACACCCGGAGAGCATATCTTCCCTTATCTTCGCAAGAACATCGATGAGATAATCACAGTTCCCGATGAAGACATTGTTGTTTCTTTCCTTGATATGGTTGAGAATCACAAGATGGTTGTAGAGAACTCAGGACTTTTGTCAGTTGCAGCTCTCAAGCAGCTTGATCTTAAAGACAAGAAGGTTGCCTGCGTGCTTTCAGGCGGAAACATGGACATCATCACCATGTCTTCGGTTGTTCAGCAGGGACTTATCATGAGAGACCGTATATTTACGGTATCAGTTCTTTTACCCGACAAGCCCGGTGAATTATCAAGAGTATCCGGAATTATTGCCGATGTAAAGGGAAATGTAATAAAATTAGAGCATAACCAGTTTGTTTCCATTAACAGAAACGCGGCTGTTGAGCTCAGAATAACTCTGGAAGCTTTTGGAACCGATCACAAGGAGCAGATCATAAATGCTCTTAACGAGCACGGTTACAAACCCAGGATCGTAAGGACCAATATTTAATGAATTCAAAGAAAATATCTCCAAAGAAGAGACTCAAAGAGTATCTGATAATAACATTTGCAGCTCTTATCTACGGAGTTGGAACCAGTCTTTTGGTAGATCCCAATAACCTGGCTCCCGGTGGTATGACAGGACTTGCAATTGTACTTAACAGGCTTGTAGGAATAGGAACCGGTATGTGGTTTCTTATACTTAACATACCGATCCTACTTATAGCCATAATGAAATTCGGCATCAGATTTACTATTTCAACGATCTATGCCACAGCAATGATCTCTGTATTTACGGATCTTTGTACCAAGTACTTCGGCCAGTACATAATACACGACATGATACTGGCTGTAACAATCGGAAGTGCCATGACTGCCGTGGCAATAGGACTTATATTTAAATGTCATGCCACAAGCGGCGGAACGGATGTTATAATTAAACTGTTAAGGTTACGGTATCCGCATTTAAAGACCGGAATACTCTATATCATGACCGATATGGTCGTTCTGGTAATAGCTGCATTTGTATTTCATGATCTTGCAGCTGCAATGTATTCTTTCCTTTCTGTACTTGTTGTCAGCGCTGTTGTTGACTTTGTACTTTACGGAAGAGACGGAGCCAAGCTTATTTACATTATTTCAGACAGACCGGATATTATTACCGCAAGGCTGCTGGACGAGCTGGATATAGGCGCAACGCACGTATTCGCTCAGGGGGCATACAGCGGCGAGAAGAAGAAGGTAATAATGTGCGCTATCAAAAAGAGACTTTCACCTATGGCTGAGGATATCGTAAGAGAAGAGGATCCGAACGCGTTTATGATAGTCACCAGCGCCAGCGAGATTTTTGGTGAAGGATACAAAAGTTATTTTGACGAGAGAATGTAAGGTATGGCAAATTCAGGGGATTACAAACTTCGCAGGGGAGTTAGAAATACACAAAACATTGTTTCCATTATTTTCCTGAGCCTTGTGGCTTTAATGGCTCTGATCTTCAGCATTGTTCTTCTTATAAGAAATGCCAATCTTCAGAGACAGGAAGACGCCATAAGAAGTGAGCTTGATGCGCTCAATCAGGAAGGCTATTATACGGAGGCCGAGGCTTCTAAGCTTGTGGCAGATGCCAAGGCAGAAGCTGAGGTTGAGACCACCAATTCCATCAGGGAGATGATCCAGCAAAAGCTTGAAAACGGCGACGGAGCTACAAGTACGATCAGATCTCTTTTTCCTGATCAGATAGTTGTGGCCAGCGGCGGAAGATATTATTTCTTCCCGATTTCTGACGAGATCGAGCACCACGGATTCGGTGAGGAGGATTTCGAGATTGGCAGTGACGGTTTCCTTGAGTATGTAGGAGATGATTCTACCGTCGAGATCAAACACGGTATCGACGTTTCCAGATTCCAGGGAGAGATAAACTGGGAAAAGGTAAAAGCCGCCGGAATCGACTTTGCCATTATTAGAGCAGGCCTTCGCGGAACAACAGAAGGTAAGCTCCTTGTAGATGATTTCTTCGAGGCCAATATCGAGGGTGCTATCGAAAACGGCATTGATGTAGGTGTTTATTTCTATTCACAGGCTCTTGATGAAGATGAGGCAAAAGAGGAAGTTCAGCTTATCCTGGACCTTATCGAGCCCTACAAGATCACATATCCTGTAGTAATTGATGTGGAGTCCGCAGAATCAGATTCCGCAAGAACAGTAAATCTTACAACGGATGAGTACGAGCTTGTTGTTAAGACTTTCTGTGACATGGTAGCGAATGCAGGCTATAAGCCTATGGTATATGGCAATGTGAAGAGCTTTACGCTGCTTATGGATGCAGGGGATGTTGATAATTACGACACCTGGATAGCATATTACGGAACACCTCTTTATTACCCATATAATTTCAACATCTGGCAGTATACCTCATCCGGCAGAGTTGATGGAATTGACGGAGACGTAGATCTTAATATCTGTATAACGGATTACTAATATGGAAAATGGATATGACGCTTCATTGTCTTATGAAGCTTATGAGCAGAAAGGCTATTTAAACGAGGATTTTCATTTCTTTCATATAAAGACAAACGAATCCTTCGATACGCCTTTTCATTATCACGATTTTCACAAACTTATCCTGATACTGGACGGAAATGTTAAATACTTTATCGAAGGGCTGGAGTATGACCTCATGCCCTTCGATTTTGTGCTTGTTAACAGGTTTTTGATTCATAAGCCTGAGATCATATCAGAGGGTAACTCTAAAGTCTACGACAGGATAATCCTTTATCTTTCTGATGATTTTCTTGGCAGATTCGAACTTCTTGATTCCTTTGACAAGGCAAAAGAGCTAAAGAGCTATGTTGTGCGATTCCCTGCCAATATCAGCGCCGATATATTCAATATGTTTGAGATAGTTGAAAAGGACGAAAAAAAGCAGGACAGTGAGTATGCAGGTAAGCTGACAACAAGGCTTGATCTGATGAAAGCTCTTATTGCCTTTAATAAAGCATGTATTTCAGAGGATTTCGGCTTCAAGCCTGAAGCCCGCTATAACAGAAAGATCATTGAGATCATAGAGTACATTGGCAATAACCTTAATAAAGACCTTTCTATAGATCTTTTAGCAGATCGCTTTTATATGAGTAAGTACCACATGATGCGCACTTTCAAGAACGAAACGGGTTATTCGATCCATCAGTACATATCTGAGAAGCGCATTCTCCTTGCAAGGAGCTACATCATGGGAGGTATGCCGGCGACTTCGGCTTGCATAGAATGCGGATTCAGGGACTATTCATCCTTTAGCAGGGCTTTTAAGAATCAACTAGGGATAATGCCGTCGGAGGTTAAAATATAGGTGTCAAGAAAAAATACTTGACACCTATATTTTTTTTGTATATTATACTCATTGTGCATATCAGAGGGTGAGGTTAACTATGGAGAAAATCGTTGAACAGGGTTTGCTGTACGATTTCTACGGCGAACTGCTTACAGAACATCAGAAACAGATATATGAAGCAGCTGTTTACAACGATATGTCACTTACTGAGATAGCCGATGAACATGGCATCAGTAAGCAGGGAGTACATGACCTCATCAAGAGATGTACCAGATCCCTTCAGGAATACGAGGACAAACTTCACATGATCAAAAGGTTTGAGGCTATCAAGACTCAGGCGGAGAGACTTAAGGAAGTGTCCGGAGGCAATGAGGATCTGATTTCTATTTCAGAGAAAATATTAGAGGAGCTTGGTTAATGGCTTTTGAAAGTCTGACTGACAAACTTCAAAATGTATTTAAAGGCCTTAGAAATAAGGGCGTCCTTACAGAGGACGATGTTAAGGCTGCCTTAAAAGAAGTTAAGATGGCTCTTCTCGAAGCTGACGTAAGCTTTAAGGTAGTTAAACAGTTTATTAACTCGGTTCAGGAAAGGGCTGTCGGCGAGGGAGTCTTGAACGGACTCAATCCCGGACAGATGGTCATCAAGATTGTTAATGAAGAGATGACCAGCCTTATGGGTTCTGAAACAACTGAGATACAGTTCAGACCCATCAATGAGATCACAGTTCTTATGATGTGTGGTCTCCAGGGTGCAGGTAAGACAACAACTGCAGCCAAGATAGCAGGTAAGATCAAGCTTAAGGGCAGAAAGCCACTTCTTGTTGCCTGCGACGTTTACAGACCGGCTGCTATAGATCAGCTCAAGATCAACGCTGAGAAGCAGCAGGTAGATTTCTTTTCAATGGGAACTGATGTAAGTCCTGTTGAGATAGCTAAGGCTTCTATCGACCACGCCAAGAAGAATAACAATAACGTAGTTATCATCGATACGGCCGGTCGACTTCAGATAGATGAAGCAATGATGAAAGAGCTCATTGACATCAAGGAAGCGGTAACTGTTCATCAGACACTGCTTGTTGTAGATGCAATGACAGGTCAGGACGCAGTCAATGTGGCATCTGAGTTCAATGACAAGGTTGGAGTAGACGGAATAATCCTCTCCAAGATGGATGGTGACTCACGTGGTGGTGCGGCTCTTTCAACCAAGGCAGTAACAGGTAAGCCTATTCTTTATGTCGGTATGGGCGAGAAGCTCTCAGATCTTGAGCAGTTTTATCCCGACAGAATGGCCGGCAGGATACTCGGAATGGGCGATGTGCTGAGTCTTATCGACAAGGCTGTTGAAGCCAACGCTCAGATGGATGCGGAAAAAGAAAAAGAGATGGCCCAGAAGATGAAGAAGGGTAAACTCGATTTCGAGATGTATCTAGAGAGCATGAAGCAGATGAGAAGCATGGGCGGACTTGGTGCCATCATGGGAATGCTTCCCGGAATGGGCAAGATTGGAGATGATCAGCTCCCTGATGAGAAGGAACTTGCAAGACTTGAAGCTATTGTTCTTTCAATGACACCTGAGGAGCGCAAGAATCCTAAGCTCATGAGCCCTCAGAGGAAATACAGGATTGCCAAGGGATCCGGTAATGATATAGCAGCCGTAAACAGATTCATCAAACAGTTTGAACAGATGAACAAGATGATGAAGCAGATGCCCGGTCTTATGGGCGGCAAAAAGGGATTCGGTAAATTCGGTAAGTTCGGTAATCCATTTGGCGGCGGTAAGTTCTTTTAGCAGAGCACTTTACGAGGTCTTTTCGAGTATAGTGCGAGCAATGGGTGAACGCTTAGCGAGGTCTTTTCGAGCTTAGCGAGAATCCCACTAAGAAGAGATATGTATTGTTTATGCATATAGATAACAAATAATTCATTTATATTTATGGAGGAAATTTAAAATGGCAGTAAAGATCAGATTAAAGAGAATTGGTAAGAAGAAGGTTCCTTTCTACAGAATCATCGTTTCAGATTCAAAGGCTCCTGTACAGGGTAAGTTCATCGAGGAGATCGGAACATACGATCC
>JAFSTR010000029.1 GCA_017445665.1 Butyrivibrio sp.
CTCTTCTCGTTGTAATTATTCTCTGTATCAAACGTAAATGTTGCTTCAACGTCATACTTCCTGGTTTCGGTGTTAAATGATGAAGTAAAACTCTTGCTTAATACATCACCTTCAACTCCAATACCTTTAAGCTCCCTGGCTGTCTGGCCTTTATATTTTATGGTATAGACAGTGCCTACATTTGTTGTGTTGTACCACTCATCCGATTCAACAGTTGCTTCCTTATTGAGCTCACTAACCTCATTGGCACTGTAATAACATACTGTTCTGGAAAGTGTCTTTTCCTGCGGATGATCATCATCCTCATCATGATAAACGACTATTTTTGTAATCTTATATGTACCATAATCAGAAGGGATCCATTCGAAAGCTCCATTCTGATATGTCATATCATCAGTTCTTCCATCATCGAAAACGATCTTCGCAAATGAACCTTCAACCTGTGAAGCTGTCAGAGCCACCTTAAGCTTACTTGCGTCTGTTGAATAAAAAACTGTGCCATTTCCACTAACTGTATAGCTACCGTCACCCCCTCCGCAGGTAGTACCATCAATATTTACTTCTATCCTGCGAAGTTCATAAATGAGTTCATATATACTTTCGGCATCAACTCCATTTTCAAATGTACACTCGAGGGTAGTGGAAGATGCGCCTATATCGTTATTACTCACACCATTGAACGATGCATTGGCAAGTTCATATCCGGCCGGAGCCTTGATATCAAATGATACAGAAACATTCTCATCATCATGGTTTAACTCAACCAGTTCAGGAATTGGAAGTACGCTACCCCAAATCCCATGCGAAAGGCTTCGTCCATTGGCCTTGACCGTTGCCTGTGGAATAACATGTCCCATTGAACCTTCTGATCCGGTATCACTTGTCACCTGCTTTACAATGACCTTAATGGAATCAGTATTAATGCCGGCTCCCAACGCATCGGTCTCTAACAGGCTTGTTCCCAGGATCTGCGCCTGATACTGTTCATACCAGCTTCTAAAATCTGCAATATCCTCATCTGATAATCCATATCTCTCTTTTAGTTCATCATCAGAAAGATCGACAGCGCTCCAAAAATCATCTTCAGAAGAAAATCCAAAGCGTTCCATGAGCTCTTCTGCTGATATTGTTTCAGTTTCAGTCTCTTCAGCTTCTTCCTCTGTTTCCTCTGTTTCTTCTGTTTCCTTGGTGATCTCTTCTTCAGGAGTTTCTGTTGCAGGAACTTCCTCTTCAGGTATCTCTACAGCCTCAGTTCCTTCTGAGATTTCTTCACCTTCTGTAACCTCAGTACCTTCTTCGGTTTCAGTTTCAGCAGCTTCTTCTGCTTCCCCGGTCTCTTCAACCTCTTCGGTCTCCTCGGTACCTTCTACTGTTTCTTCAACAGTTTCGGTTGTCTCTTCAACCGTCTCTTCAACTGTTTCTGTTGTTTCCTGATTTGACTCAGACACCTGAGTCTCGACTGCTACTTCATCATCCGCAGATACATAGACAGTAGTAACGCTACTACTGAGCACGACAGGGATGAGAAGTAATGAAATAAGTCTCCCTAGAATGCGAGACTTAGCGCTAGCTGGTTTCATAACTACCTCCTCAAAAACCAAATAAAATTACATAATACCTACCAACCAGAGCCCCTCAACCCTATTGATAAAGAAATTATAAAAATTTTATAAACTCATTGACAACGGCAATTATAGTGCATTCGCACAGCCATTGCAATAAATTTTTAATCGATGCATTTTTAACGTAATTTTATTTCAGCCGTATTTTTTCGCCGTCATTCTATACAACATTTTTGAAATCTAATATGTTGCAGCCTTTTAAAAATTTTTTATATAGCATATTTTGAGAAGTGTATACACGTGATTAAGGAGACGCCAATGTCGCAGATATCCTATAATAGACCAATCATTTCCATTATTAAAAAACTGATTGGAGGCATCATGGATATCTCTCACAGAAAAGTAAACAAAACACTGACTTTTGTAGACGCAAACAATACCCCCATTGCGAATAAGGAAATACATATCGCGCAGACCAACCACAGCTTCTTATTTGGCTGCGGAGCTTTTGATTTTCTTCCTCATGTAATGAACGGAGACGAGCGAACCAAAGAGATAACAGACAGCTGGCTTGAGATATTCAATTACGGAACTCTGCCATTTTACTGGGGAAACTTCGAGCCTGAAGAAGGCAGGCCAAACACTGACACTCTTATGAAGACTGCCAAATATCTTCAGAGCAAAAATGTCAAAGCCAAAGGCCATCCCCTCTGCTGGCACACAGTGTGCGCCGACTGGCTCATGAAGTATGACAACGAAACCATCCTGCGCAAGCAGCTTGACAGAATAGAGCGTGAAGTAAAGGGCTTTGCCGGTGTTATCGATATGTGGGACGTTATCAACGAAGTAGTTATCATGCCCATTTTCGATAAATATGACAACGCCATCACACGTATCTGCAGGGAGAAAGGCAGAGTAGGCCTTATCCGAGAGGTCTTTTCCAGGGCACGCGAGTGCAACCCAAAGGCCACATTGCTCCTTAACGACTTCAACACATCAATCAATTACGAGATCCTGATCGACGGATGTCTGAATGCAGGTGTACCCATAAGCGCAATCGGTATCCAGTCCCATCAGCATCAGGGATACTGGGGAAAAGAGAAACTGGAAGAAGTTCTGGATCGTTTCTCATCCTTCGGACTTCCTATCCATTTCACCGAGAACACACTTATCTCAGGCGATATCATGCCTGCGCACATCGTGGATCTCAACGACTGGCAGGTAGATGAATGGCCAAGCACTCCCGATGGAGAAGAGCGTCAGGCAAGAGAAATCGAAGAGATGTACCGCATTCTCTTTTCACATCCTCTTGTTGAGGCTATTACAACATGGGACTTCAAGGACGGCGCATGGCTTAATGCACCAAGTGGATTTTTGAGAAAAGACCTTTCAAAGAAACCGTCTTTTGAGATGCTAAGGAAACTTGTTAAGGAAGAGTGGTGGACCGACACCACCGTAAAGACTGACGATAACGGCCGTGTAGACTTCTCAGGATTTAAGGGTGAATACAGACTGACCGCCGGCGACATGTGCGCAAATGCAACATTCTTAGGCGATCAGGAAGAGGTTATCAAACTTTCAGGCAGTGTGAATTGAGAAAGTTTATCAGGACGTGGCCAGCATGATCCTGCTCTCTCTCAGTGCCTGGGACTGCTCGTAGTCATACTCTATTGTATTGATGTTAGCACCCGGATAGAGCTGGCGCAGTTTCTTAAGCACTCCGCGCTCTGCCACATGGCTCACAAGACAGCCAAAGGGATGGACGATCAGGATCTTATCATATCCCTGCTCTATCATATCCATGGCCTCTGCCATTACAAGCCAGCCATCACCGATATTGTAGTACTCACTCAGTATCGGTGTCGCTTTTCTGCGCATGGTATCAAACAGGCCGTCAGCAAGAAATCCATTTTGCAAAAGAGCTTTTCTCACCTGTGTCTGCACCTTTATGAGGTAGTTCATCACAAATTCGTATGCCTTGAGCATAGCCTTGGAAGCGCCTTTTAGCTCTGCGGATTTCATCTCGGTATAAACAACGTATGTGCAATAATTCAGGAATCCTTCCATTCTTGATTCCATCCCGTTCTCATACAGAAAATCTTCCAGGTGCCTGTTTCCTATGGGCGAGCACTTGATGTATATTTCTCCGCAGATCCCAACTCTTTTAAGGTTCTTTTCCTCCCGAGAGAATCTCGGGATCTCAAGGAAATTGTCTATTATCTCCTGATATTTCTTTTTCCTGAAAAAGAGACTCCGGCGTTCTGAAATGTCCTCGGACAGTGCTTTTACCCACTTATCATAGACTCGCTTTGTCTCTCCCTTCTCCTTCTCATAGGGTCTTATCTGCTGGAAAAGAGCCATAAGAAGATCTCCGTAACAGACTCCTGCCACTGCGCCAAAGAGCATCAGCGGAGTTATCTTAAATCCCGGATGAGCCTCGGCGCCCGAGAAATTCAGAGACAAAACCGGAATCCTGTATCCACTCTTTTTAACACACTGGATGATCAGGTCATAGTAGTTCCCCGCCCTGCATGCGCCTCCTGCCTGGGGCTCCAGGATCGCCACTTTTGAGAGGTCGGTATCAGGGCTCTTTAAGTGCGCCATCAGATTTCCGATTATATCCATGGCACAGGTACAGTAGCTCGGGTTGATCAGAGAAAGCATCTCTGCCGGGAAACGGTCATACTCCGGCACCACATCCAGCCTGTAGCCGCCAAGAGAAAATGCCGCACTGAGAAATTTGTTGTGATAATGCAGCATATCCGGCATATATATGGTATGGGTCTTCCTCATACTTTTGGTAAACAGTGTGTTGTCTTTATTCATTTTCAGTCAAATGCCCAGTTCCAAAGAATCAGATATGTAATATTTAAAGCCATGCTTGTTGCAATAGTGTTTTATCTGCGCAGCAAGAAGCGGATCATCTGTGTATTCCAGCAGATAAATGTCTATACCCTCTGCAGAGTACTTCTCTATATAATCTTTGAAATAGTCCTTATCATCACTGTTACTTGCACGGAATTTCCCGTTGTCCCAGTCAATCGCCGTAAATACCGATTCCTGATTTATTCCCGTGATAATATCACTTACTATCCCGCCTCCGGCAGAATACGCACCAAGAAAAGCATCCCCGCCGTTAACAACAACCTCTGCCCCGGTGGCCTTAAGGCCTTTCATAATGATCAAAAGCCCCTCAAAAATCCCGGCCTCCGGATATTGATAATAAACATCGCAGTTATCTACAAAAAATCCGTCAATTCCCTTATCCAGCAAGGCCGGTGCCAGTGATTCCAGAATAAACTCCTGCCATCTTTGCGAAGAAACGTCTATCCATCTTTCCTCTTCCCAGTGTTCATAGACATCAAGAGTCAGATCTTTATATTCATCATAGTAGTCACGAAATGTCTCAAGAGAGCCAATGTTGATATAGCTATACACCTCGTGCCCTTGTTTCTTAAAGGATTCTATAGCCTCTTTGTCAAAATACTGCGCATCTATCACGACCGTTTCATAAGCCGAAAGCCTCTCCGACTCGCCTTCATAGCTCAAAAACACTCCGTACTGTCCGTCATTGTAAGAGCAGGCGGACAATATAAGACATATCAGTATTGTAACTATTATCAAGCTATATTTCTTCATACTATTCGTAAACAGGTTATTGTCTTTCTTCATGATAACATAAAGGCCACAGGCACTTAGCATGCCCATGGCCTTATAATATTTTAATCAGTCTTTCTTGTCAAAATCTTCAGGAACGTGGGAGAAAAGTCCCTGGTTCTGTGTGCTTGCCTTAGGTTTCTCCTCTGCCTGTGGCTGTGAAGGAGCCTCCTCTTCCTGTACCACTTCGCGGAAATCCTGAACCTGTGGCTCACCATTCTGTGGCTGCTGCGCTTCACCTGCAGCCTGAGTATCTACAGGCTGCTCAATAACCGGTTCTTCCTTCCTGGGCTTTTTAACCGGAACATCCTCACCAACCTTGGCAGACTCTGCTCTTGTGGCGTAGATCCTTCCTTCCTTAGCCTTCTCCTGCTCTTCCTCTGTGGGTTCAGGAATATTCTCAACCTCGCGGTAGATCTTCATGAACTCCTTACCGGTGATGGTCTCTTTTTCAATGAGGAACTGAGCAATCTTATCCATTGCATCAAGGTGCTCGCTGATGATCTTCTTAGCCTTGGCGTAGCACTCTGCAAGGAGCTTCTGAACCTCTGCGTCAACCTCTGCTGCTGTCTGATCTGAGCAGTTAAGGACTCTGTTTCCGTCAAGGTATCTGTTCTGTACAGATTCAAGCTGCATGAGACCGAACTTGTCGCTCATACCAAACATGGTGATCATACTGCGTGCCATGTTTGTAGCCTTTTCTATATCATTCTCAGCACCGGTGGTCACTGTGTTGAAGATCACTTCCTCTGCAGCACGTCCTCCGAGGCTTACGATGATGTCATCGATGATCTCATCCTTGGTCTGAAGGAATTTCTCATCTTCAGGAACCTGCATTACATATCCGAGAGCACCCATGGTTCTGGGAACGATGGTGATCTTCTGAACAGGTTCTGTATTCTTTTGAACGGCGCTGATAAGCGCGTGTCCAACCTCGTGATAAGATACGATCTTTCGCTCTGCCTTGCTGAGGATTCGGTCCTTTTTCTCTTTTCCCACAAGAACCTGCTCAACGGCTTCCATAAGATCCTGCTGGCATACATATTCTCTGTGTGCCTTGACTGCATTGATGGCAGCCTCATTGATCATGTTGGCAAGATCGGAACCTACAGCTCCGCTGGTTGCCAGGGCAATACCCTTAAGATCAACAGTCTCATCCATCTTAACATCCTTAGAATGAACCTTAAGGATCTCTTCACGTCCCTTAAGATCAGGCTTATCAACGATGATACGTCTGTCAAAACGTCCGGGTCTCAAAAGCGCCTTATCAAGGATCTCGGGTCTGTTGGTTGCACCAAGGATAAGTACACCCTTGGAGGAATCAAAACCGTCCATCTCGGAAAGGAGCTGGTTAAGAGTCTGCTCTCTCTCCTCGTTGCCTCCGCCGTACTTACTGTCACGGCTTCTGCCGATGGCGTCGATCTCGTCTATGAAAATGATACATGGTGCATTCTTGCTTGCTTCATTAAACAGATCTCTTACTCTGCTGGCACCTACACCAACGTAGAGCTCGATGAAATCCGAACCTGCCAGTGAGAAGAAAGGAACATGTGCCTCTCCGGCTACTGCCTTGGCAAGAAGTGTCTTACCTGTTCCGGGAGGTCCGACAAGGAGCGCACCCTTAGGGAGCTTAGCACCAATCTTGGCGTATTTGGCGGGGTTATGAAGGAAATCTACGACCTCAACCAGTGACTCTTTTGCCTCGTCTTCTCCGGCTACATCCTTAAATGTAACTCCGGTCTCCTTCTGAACATAGACCTTGGCATTGCTCTTACCAACGCTTAAGGGTCCGCCTCCTCTTCCCATTCTCTTAAAGATGATCGAGAGAAGCAGCCACATCAGAAGGATCGGTGCAATATAATAAAGAAGAAACGTAAGTATTGCACCTGAGCTGTCGGGAACTTCGCTTGATACCTCAACTCCCGCATCCAGCATTCTCTGTGTCAGGACGCTGTCCTCTTCTGCCTTACCTGTGTAATAGGTAACTGTTGTATAACCGGTGAGGGAATAACCAAAGCCAAGCTGGTCCTCTTCCTTCTGTTCCTTGGGATAGATGTTGATACGGTCTTCTTCGATGACGATCTTCTCTATCTCTCCGGCTTCTACCTTCTGGATAAATTCTGAATAGGTAACTTCACTGTTGGTATTTTCAGAAAATGCTCTGAGAAAATACGTCATACAGAACATTGTTACCAGTGCTGCTACCAGAAGCAGTATTAAATTCTGCCTTCTCGGAGAGTTGGAACCACCACCTCCAAGAGGGTTGTTATTGTTATTTCTCTGATTTTGATTATTGTCCATATATTTTCCTACTTCCTTAAATGTCCGTTCATGCTATAATAAAAAGGATGTTTTAACTATAACATAGAATTATATCGTGTACAATCGATTAAATCAAGGGGAGGCGAAAATGGCAGTAAAATACATCTTTGTGACAGGTGGTGTTGTATCAGGTCTAGGGAAAGGAATCACTGCTGCGTCGCTGGGACGTCTACTTAAGGCCCGCGGCTACAAAGTTACAATGCAGAAATTTGATCCATATATTAACATCGACCCGGGTACAATGAACCCCGTACAGCACGGAGAGGTATTTGTAACCGAAGAC
>JAFSTR010000004.1 GCA_017445665.1 Butyrivibrio sp.
CATTCAAGACAGGCGAAGAGGGACGAGGTCTTTTTAAACAAGGCAAGGCTCATGCAGGCAAAGAGCCCCGAGGATCTGTACAGGATCCAGGCAGAGACAGAGCGGACGCCTCTTGGCCCTGACGTTGCAAAGAACCGTATCTATCTGCCATATAAACTTAATCAGTCGGGGAAGAATGTGCTGGGAGAAGTCAATCACGACATCATGCTCCTTGATATGAAGATGTATCATCCCGACGATATCCTTGTTAAGGTGGACAGATCCGGAATGGCGGTTTCACTGGAGAGCAGAATACCTCTCCTTGACCCTGATGTTGTGGAGTTTGCCTGGAGCCTTCCGATAGAGCTCCTTAGAGACCCTGCAACGGGACAGGGCAAACAGGTCCTGAGAAATGTTCTCTACAGGCACGTTCCGAAGGAGCTTGTGGACAGACCAAAGAAGGGATTCTCCGTTCCTATCGGTGACTGGCTTAAGACCCCTGAACTCAGGTCCTGGGCTGAAGACCTTATCGCTGAAGACAAGCTTAAGAGAGAGGGATATTTAAATCCCAAGGTAGTACAAAAGATATGGAGCGACTTCACCAAAGAGGGCGGCGCATATCAGCCACTTATATGGTACATACTCATGTTTGAGCAATGGATAGAATATGATATAATGTAGTGTGGTATGCGTATGTTAAGATGGAGGAGCTATGATAATCATTCAGCTTAAAGGCGGACTGGGCAACCAGATGTTTCAGTACGCCTTATATAAAGAACTTAAATATAGAGGAAAAGAAGTCAAGATTGACGATGTTTCAGGTTTTGTAAACGACAAGCTCAGGGTCCCGGTCCTGGACCGCTTTGGTGTCGAATATGAAAAGGCAACCAGGGAAGAGGTCGTTGCCATCACTGATTCAAAGATGGATATTTTCAGCAGGATCAGAAGAAAGCTCACAGGCCGTAAGACCCACAGGATCGATGAGAAGGAAGGCATTTTTGATCCGACGATCCTTGAGATTGACGAAGCCTATCTTGTAGGCTACTGGCAGTCTGAGAAATACTTTACAACTCCGGAAGTCATACAGCAGATCCAGGAGGCCTTTGGAAAGCGCCCCCAGGAGATCATGCATGACTCAGTCAGCTGGTCAACTCTCCAGCAGATAGAGTGCTGCGAATCTGTCAGTATCCACGTAAGAAGGACTGACTACGTGGATGCGGAGCACATCAAGATCCACAACCTGTGCTCGGAAAAATACTATAAGAATGCCATCAAGATGGTAAGGCAGCAGCATCCAAACGCAGTATTTTTCATATTTACAGATGACAAAGACTGGTGCAAGAAGCACTTTAAAGGGCCCAACTTCATCACTGTTGAGCTTCAGGAGGGTGAGTTCACAGATGTGGCAGATATGATGCTTATGAGCAGATGTAAGCACCACATCATCGCCAACAGCTCTTTTAGCTGGTGGTCAGCATGGCTCAACGATTCACCTGAAAAACTTGTCATCGCCCCATCCAAGTGGATCAACAACAAGAACATGGATGACATCTATACTGAGCGGATGACGAAGGTTGCTATATAATGAACGATTCAAAAAAGGTAAGTCTGCTTACCAAGATCAATTACATATTTGATAAAAAACAAAAGGGACAGCTTGTTATTCTGGCTGTCCTTATACTCATTGGAGCGGTTTTTGAGACACTGGGTGTTTCTATGATCATACCCGTTGTGTCGGTTATCTTAAGCCCGGCCGATCTGAACAGGAAAGTTGCCAAGATCCCATGGCTTTCGGGAGTTTTAACTTCCATGGGACTTGATAATGAGACCAAGCTTGCCTGTGCTCTTTTAGTACTTCTTATCATATTGTTTGTGGTAAAGAATACATATCTTCTGTTCCTTGTTTACAAGCAGAATACCTTTATTTCAAGGGCGAGAAACGACATGATCAGCAGGGTCATGAGAGAGTTCTTGAACAGGCCCTACGAGGATTACCTCGGAGCAGATATCCCTACGGTTTTCAGGATCACTGACTCTGATATTCCCAAGACCTTTAATCTTATGCTTTCGCTCTTGTCTCTTACAACGGAGCTCATTGTATCCATCTGTCTCGGAGTTGTGCTTCTCTTTGTAAACTGGCAGATGACAGTGCTTATAGTGGTGGTTCTTCTGATCCTTACACTGATCATTACCAAGCTGTTAAAGCCAAGGCTTAACACTATAGGAAGACATAACCAGGAGACCCAGTCCAGGATCGCTAAGTGGAGACTTCAGGCCATTTACGGACTTAAGGATGTAAAGGTCCTCAACAGACAGGATTTCTTTATCCGCAACTACTATGAGCAGGGCAGGATCGGTGCAGATATTGACAGGGATTATCAGGTCCTTAACAACGTGCCCAGAGTCCTTATCGAGACAGTTTTCATGGCGGTTGTCATTCTCTATGTCCTTATCTACATAACAGGGGGCGGAGATGCATCCCAGCTGGTTCCGCAGCTGACTGCCTTTGGTCTGGCTGCCATGAGGATCATGCCTTCAGCCAACAGGATAAACACTTATATCACCAATATTGCTTATAACCAGTACAGTCTGGATTTTGTATATGCCAATCTCACCGAGTCAATGAAGACAGAAAAGGCAATGCGCGCTGAGAGAGCAGCGATCTCAGGTCCTGCTCTTCATCTGGAAAAAGAGATCGAGCTTAAGAATATCACTTTCTCCTATCCCGACTCTGATGTGAAGATCTTCAGGGATGCCAACATGACCATCAAAAAGGGCCAGTCAGTTGGAATCATGGGTCCTTCCGGAGCAGGTAAATCCACAATTGTAGATATTCTCCTTGGCCTTTTGCATGTACAGTCAGGAGATATTCTCTGCGATGGAAGCAATATCTTCAGTAACTATGAGTCCTGGCTTGCGCAGATCGGATACATCCCTCAGTCAATCTACCTGGTGGATGAGTCTATCAGGGAGAACATCGCCTTTGGTATCGATGCGTCAGAGATTGATGACGACAGGATTTGGGAAGTTATGGAGGAGGCTCAGCTTGCTGACTTCGTAAGAGGTCTTCCCGAGGGACTTGATACCAAGGTCGGAGACAGAGGTGTAAGGCTCTCCGGCGGACAGAGACAGAGAATAGGTATTGCCAGATCTCTTTATCACAACCCTGAGATCCTGGTATTTGATGAGGCGACCAGTGCTCTGGATAACGAGACGGAGGCGGCGGTAATGGAGGCCATCAACAGCTTCCACGGACGTAAGACCATGGTCATTATCGCTCACAGACTTAACACCATTGAGAAGTGCGACGTCATCTATGAAGTTAAGGATGAGAAGATCGCACCCACAAGTTTAGAGGGAAGAACGGTAATTCACTGATGATAGGAACTGAGTTTTTACATGGCTTTGGCCTGGGCAATCAGCTCTTTTGGTATGTTGCAGCCAGGGCAGCAGCTCTTGATAAGGGCGTTGACTTTGGAATATGTAACCCCGGGGCTCTTGCCAATAACATGCACTCCGACACCGGAATGTACTTTATGGACATTGATCTGGGAAAAGAGATCACGGAGGAAGACAAGAAGAACTTCAAGATCTTTGAGGACCATGACAACAGGCTTTACCTTGGTAATTCAAAGCACGACATGACCCACGGTGCCTATGTCAGCGGGATCGATCCGAAGTTTTTTGAAGTTGAGGATAATACTCTTTTATACGGAAACCTTCAGGCTGAGAAGTATTTTGAGAAGTACAAAGACCGGCTTAAGGACTGGCTTAAGATAAAGCCTGAGTATGACTCCCACGAATACACCAAAGACAATCTCTGCATTATCCACCTCAGGTGCGGTGATTATTCAAATTCACCGGAGCTGTGGCTCGACCGCAAATACTGGGTCAACGGAATAAAGCAGATGAGAAAGATAAGACCCGATATGGAGTTTCTTGCGGTAACCGATGATGTATCAGCTGCATACAAGATCCTTCCTGAGGTCAAGGCGGTCAGAAATGATATCGGCAAGGACTACGTGACCATCAAAAATGCCAGATATCTGCTTTTGTCCAACAGCTCTTTTGCCGTATTCCCTGCTATGACCAGCGATGAGCTGCAGTATGCCATTGCGCCAAAATACTGGGCCCGTCACAATGTATCTGACGGATACTGGGCATCGGAGCAGAACATCTACAGCTGTTTCCATTACATGGACAAAAAGGGAAGGATCTTTTCCCCTGAGGAGTGCAGGAAAGAGCTGGAGGAGTACAAGAAGAGGTCCAAGGTATATAAAAAGCTCAACCAAAGGCCCGGAGAGTTTTTGCACAAATGCCAGACGGTAAGGGCTAAGTGGCTCTACGGTGTCTATATGTTCAAAAAGATCATAAGAAGTCTTGAGAGAAGGACAGGTCTTATTAAGATATTTCATGTATAGGTTGGAAGGAAATGTCCGGAAAGAGTAAATTACAGCTGCCAAACGTTACACTGGTGGCTATGACAAGTGTAAATATATATGAGACTGTGCGGGCCATGTGCTACAGCATGCGCGATATCGAGTTTGGAGATGCGGTGCTTGTCACAGACAAAAAGCCCTGGTTTCTGCCAAAGTCTATCAGATACAGCCATACGAGCAGGCTCGACAGCATCGATAAGTTTAATTACAAGATGGTCTATGAGCTCAAGGACCACATAAATACTGATTTTTGTCTGGTGGTCCACGCCGATGGTTTTGTGATCCATCCGGAGCTTTGGAGGGATGAGTTCCTTGACTACGACTACATCGGATCTCCATTCCCAATGCCCACCAATGATTACGCCTACAGGGATAAAAAGGGCGAGATAAGCCGCGTTGGAAACAGCGTTTCCATTAGGTCAAAGAGGCTTCTTGATTATCCGTCGGAGCATAACCTTAAGTGGGAAAAGGGCTTTGATGATTATTACAACGAGGATATTTTCCTGTGCTGTCTTGCCAAGAACGAGATGGAGGAGCACGGTCTTAAATGGGCCCCTCTGGATGTTGCGGTCAAGTTTGGCAGGGAGCATATGATCCCTGAAAACAAGGGGGTTGAGCCGTTTGTTTTCCACAAATGGCGCGGTGAGAACAGTGGCTATCCACATTTCTACAGCCCGAAAAAGCGCTTTAAGATGGCTGTAAGGCCGCTTCTTTTCTGGAGAAAGAGCGAAAAGTGGAAGAAGGAACACGGTTTGCAATGAAGTTTTCTGTTATCATTCCTGTGCACAACGGGGAGAAATACTTAAATGAATGCATTGATTCGGCTCTGGCTCAAAAGGGAGACTTTGAGAGGGAGCTTGTCGTTGTGGAAAACGGCTCTACGGACGGTAGCGTCGCTATCTGCGATGAGTATGCAGAAAAATGCGATGCTGTAAAGGTTTTCCACGTGGGAAGTCTTGGAGCGTATGAAGCCAGAAGATACGGAATGAGAAAGGCTTCGGGAGATCATCTGGTATTTCTTGATGCGGATGACGCGTTAAAGGACGGAGCTCTTGAGACTTTAAATGAGTCCGTTTTAAAGGACGATCCTGAGGTTATCCTGTACAACGCAGAGAACATGGGAAGTGAAGGGACTTTGAAATTCTCTTTTCCCTTTACAGACGGACACCTGTATTCGGGAGACCGGCTCAGGGAGTTCTACGACATTATGTGCGCAGGAGACTCGCTCAATGCCATGTGGAACAAATGCCTGAAAAAGAGCCTTGCAGACAGGATAGTTTCCGTGGACGACCCTGATACACCGGGGATGTTCAACCACGGAGAGGATCTGACACAGACGGCACAGATACTGGATGAGGCTAAGAGCATATTATTCATAAATAAGGCGCTTGTATCATATAGGAAAGACAATGCAGGTGGACTTACCACAGCGTATTTTCCACAGTACATAGAACAGCAGGATTTTGCGTGGAAAAAACTTATCGGATACGCAGAGAAATGGCAGAAGAGAGCTGATGAGTACAAAACGGTCATTACCAAGAGAATGGCTCTTACATGTACGATTACAATGAACAAGCTCATCAAGTCCGATATGCCCTGGAAGGACCTGAAAGAGGAGCTTGATACACTGATAAGAAAGCCCTTTTACAGGCAGTATGTGGGAGGAGAGCTTCCCATGTGGGCTCCGCAGGAAGCGTGCTTTGTGCATGACCTTCAGACGTCGGATGACCCGTATAAAAAGCTTCTGACTTATGGCAGAAAGCTTAGAATAAAGAGAAGTATAAAGAGGATAATAAATGGTATACGATTGCATACCCTTTTTTAATGAACTGGATATTCTGGAGCTGAGGCTTGGTGTCCTTGATAAGTACGTGGATAAATTCATCATTGAGGAGTCAACCATGACCTTCTCGGGAGAGGGGAAGGATCTGTGCTTTAAGGCAAACAGGGACAGGTTCAAGAAATACCTGGACAGGATCGTCTATGTGACTGTGGATGATTCGCCCACAACCGGAACAACTCATGAGAGGGACTACTTCCAGAAGAACCGCCTTATCGAGGGACTTAAGGAAGTCGGAGCTACTGAGGATGACGTTATCATCTTTGGTGACTGCGATGAGATCCCGAACCCGGTAGAACTCGAGAAGATAATCAAAAACTTCGACAAGACCAAGGTATATCATCTTGCCCAGAGAAATTTCTATGCGTTCCTTAACATGGAGGAAAAGTCCGGTAAGCTCTTATCTATAACAAGAGAATTTCCCGAGATTCCGCAGGAGAAGCGCAAGTGGCTCGGAACCAAGGTCACATCCATAAGGAACATCCCCAAGGAGGGAATCGTAAGACTTAGAGATCTGTGTGAAGTGACAGATGAGAATGCTGTCAGGGTTGCTGATGGCGGATGGCACTTTGGATATATGGGCGGAGATCACGAAAAGAACCCTATCGACAGGATAGGCGTCAAGGTGAAAGCCGCTGCTCATCAGGAGTACAATGAAAGAGAGATAATCCTTGAGACCATGGACAGACTGATCCTTGGCCAGGACATATTTGGAAGGGATGCAAAGTTTGAGAGAGTTGAGATAGATGACTCTTACCCTAAGTATCTGCTTGATCATCTTGCGGAGTATGAGCATCTTGTAATGCCAAAGATCACTCTGTTTTCAAAGCTCTACCACAAGTTTGATATTACTGTGGGAAGATTTTTCAGAAAGGCAATTCGTAAGCTAAAAAGAACTTTTCTATGAAAACATGGCTAGCCGATAACAGAAAAAGAATAACGGAAGGGCTTTTTTATCTGGCTCTGACTACTGAACTGCTCCTTATGATACTGGAGAAGAGTGAGATCTCTTTTCATCAGGAGAGTCATGTGTTCAGAGTGACATTTGTTCTGACTCTTCTTGCTGTTCTCCTTATGGAGCACAGCAAAAAGGAATGGATCTTTATCGCTGCTATCTGGGGATTTACTTTTCTGTGCTATTATCTGTCAGGCAAGAATGACCTGCTCCGCGTAGCCACATTTCTTATGGCTGCCCGGGACATAGATCTTAAGAAAGCAATGAAGTACAGCTTTTTTGTCAGCTTATCCGGATTTCTTCTGATAGTTGTTTTGGCCTGCGCAGGTGTACTTGGAAGCGTTTCGGACGTGGCTGACTACGGAAGAAGAGTCGGAGAAGAGGTAAGATACAGCTTTGGATTCGGACATCCCAACTCACTTTTTAGTGCAATGTATGTCCTTGTACTTATGTGGATATGGATTTACGGATCAAAAGCCGGAATAATACCTTATGCTGTGATGAGCGCGGTATCTGTCCTGGTGGCAGTATTATCCAAGTCAAGGACGGGCCTTGCGGTTCTGGCGCTGACTTTGGCAGCAGCGGTCATTTGCAGGATATTCCCGAAGCTCTCCGGTGTAAGAGCACTATATTATCTGGAAATGCTCTTTTCACCTGTTCTGTGCGCCCTTAGTGCTGTGGCTGCAGCGGGGATCAGTGAGTATGTGTATCTGGTCAAGGGACCGCAGGAGGTTGACGGAAGGTTCTGGACACTGGAGATTGCACTTAACTTCAGGATCAGCTCGATCTTCTATGAAGCCAAGGACAGGGATGCTGTTTTGGGACAGTGGAAGCTCTTTGCGGGAAGAGGAGCGGATTCCTACTTCGATATGGGATGGGTAAGGATCTTTTACTGGTACGGTATATTGCCTGCAATTCTGATACTGATTGCCATTGCAGCTGTAGTTTATATGTGCAAAAAAGAGCGCGATATATGGACTCTGATACTTGTCTTCTCGCTTTCGCTCTATACAATAGTTGAGGCTACTTTCGTGACAAGATATATAGGCCGCGAGTTCTTTTTACTGATAGCAGGTGTTTACCTGGGTTATTACTTTACGAAAAAAGGGGATACTGATGTCAGAACAGCTTAGAAAAAGACTGTTTAAGATAACGGTCTTTATAAATTTCATAATGGTATTTATATACGAGTATCTGACACCGACCATGTCCGATGATATTGTTTATGCTGACAAGGTTGCTGAGGCAAAGAGCTTTTTTGATCTGTTTGCCCAGGAATATGAGCATTACATGGGACATATCGGACGAAGTGTTGCGCATATAATTCTCAGAATATTCCTCTATTGCGGAAACAAGATCGTGTTTGATATCGGGGCAGCAGTGGTGTTCGTTCTTATCTCGCTCCTTATTTACGCCAACATCGATCACAAAAAGGCCGGAGATATCAGGGTATATGTGGCTATTTCAGTACTTATGTGGCTCTTTGACCCGACGATAGCCAACAGTGTATTCTGGGAGACCGGAGCCTGCAATTACATGTTCACAGGCTGCATAATGCTTGGATTTGTAACGCTCCTTAGGAAGGCAGTTCGTGAGAATTGGAAGAAGGGCATTGGCTTTAGCATAGGGATGTTCTTCTTTGGACTTGCTGCCGGCTGGTGTAACGAAAATACTTCAGGCGGAGTGATCCTTTTTATCCTTCTTATGATCTTCTGGAAGTGGTATGAGAATAAGAACTTTTCAGCTGTCCGCTCATATATGGTCACAGGGCTTATCGGTGCGGTTATCGGATTTGTCGTCATGATTGCATCTCCCGGCAACAGATACAGAGCAGAGGGAACTGAAGAGGCACATACAGGACTCCTTGCACTCATGGCAAGATTCCTTAAGATAACGATCAATATCAAGGATTACTATCTGATCCTTGTGTTTGTATATGTGGTCATTGCTATTGCGATCGCCTACAGGACCGGAAACAAAAAGAAGTTTTTTGAGAGCGCAGCCGGTATGCTGCTGTTCGGATTTCTTTTCCTTGCAACGGTATATGCACTTATCGCTGTTCCGGACTCCCATATAAGGACGTATTATGGTGCGAGTCTTTTCCTGATGACAGCTATTGTTTCGGGCTTTGCCTGGATCGCCAACGAAGGCTTTAAAGAGGATCTTGTGCAGATAATGGCAACATCCCTTGTTACGCTTTTGGGTATATTCCTGATATTTACCTACGTGACAGAAGGCGCGAATCTTGCCCGCATCAAGAGGGAGTTTAATGAGAGGGATGCCTATCTTGCTGAGATGGCAAAGGGCGAGGAGATGGTCATAGAGGCTCCGATGCTGCGTCCCAACTGGAAGACAAGATTTTCTGCAGCTTACGAGGCAGATATCACAGAGGATAAGTTCAACTGGCTCAACATGTTCTACAGTGAGCACTATGGCCTGTGGTATATCATAGGTGTCGACAGGGAGAGCTGGACAGTATATTAAGCGGTTTTGGGAGTAGTATGGAAGAAAACAGGGAGATATTGGTAAGTATAATCATTCCTGTATATCAGGCTAAAGACACACTAAAAAGGTGTGTCTTATCTTGTTTAAATCAGCAGTTTATGAGAGAAGGCGAGCTGGAGGTCATTCTGGTGGATGACGGCTCAACCGATGGCTCTTCTGATATATGTGATGAGCTAAGAGACGGTGATGCTCAGGGCAGGATTTTGGTGGTACACACTGAGAACCACGGAGTATCGCATGCCAGGAACACCGGCATTGAGAAGGCCCGGGGGCGCTTTATCGTCTTTGTTGATTCGGACGATGAGGTTAAAAAGGGATATCTTGAGAACCTCATGAGATACGCTGATGAGGGAACAAATCTTATTGATGAGAGCGGGAATTCTACCGGGACCAGCAAGGTCAGTGGTTTCCAATATATCGAGAACTCAGTGCTTGAAGCAAACACTCACGTGTGGGGAAAGCTCTTTTCCCGTGAAAGCATAGCTGAGGCAGGGGTACGATTCAAGGAAGGCCTTGCTATTGGCGAGGATCTGTTGTTCCTTCTGGACTTCGCTATCGCGCAGGGCAAAAGACATACCATCAGATGCACAGAGGGCGGCGACTACCTCTACACTGATAACGCGAGCGGAGCTATGAAGCAGGAGTTTAAGGAGAGCTATCTTGGAGAGATTACCTGCTGGAAAGAGGCAGAGAACAAGCTTCTTGAATATGGAGGTGAGTTCTCCCGGGATGCGTTTATAAGGCTTTATGTGAACCAGATACTGACTGCGTTTCTGGTCATCGGCAAGGTTGCTGTTCTTGATGAGGATAAAAGAGATAATGACCCGGCAAGGAGTGCAGTGACAAGGGCAGGAGAGCAGATCGGGCACGCGCTGAAAACCCACGGAGTTTTTGGGGCTTTGCCACTTGGACATAAAATAAAGGTCGCGGTTTGGAGGCTTAGTCCTGAGCTTTATATCAGGCTCTATAACCGTCACAAAGCGTAATTTCTTTTGGAGAAAGAGATGAGTATTGATCTTAACAGACCCATAATTTTATACATGCATGCCGGAAGTAAGAACCACGGCTGCGAGGCTATAGCAAATGCCACTCTTAAGATGATACGTGATATCAGGATAGAGCAGGGATGCGACCTTGAGAAAACTCCGATTCCGGTGGTGTTTTCTAACGATGCGGATGAGGACAGAAAGTATTCTCTGGGGGAGCTTGAAAAACAGAGGCTTTGCATTCTGACAAGCGAGAGGCATATTGACAAGGATTTCTTTGCCCATGTCATCTACTACGGATGGCGCAAGTTTACAGGGGATAAGCAGTCCTTTATGCGCTACAGGTTCAGGGATGCATATAAGGTCTTCCTTAAGGAGTACAACAGATGCAGCGCCAAGGGTGAAGGTGCAGGTACTACCCCTCTTGCCATTTCCATCGGAGGTGACAACTACTGCTATCCCGAGATGGTATCAGACCTTATTCTTGCCCATGACTACTTTGTAGAGAGGGGCTTTGAGACTGTTCTTTGGGGCTGCTCGATCGAGCCTGAGTCCCTTAAGAATGTGGCGCTGCTCAATGACCTTATGGAGTTTGACAGCATTTATGCCAGAGAGTCCATTACCTATAAGGCTCTCCTTGATGTGGGATTTACAGAAAAGAAGATACAGCTCAGGAAGGATCCGGCTTTTGAACTTGAGAAGCAGGATGTACCTGTGTTGGAGGGCTTTATTCCCGGTAAGACTGTGGGTATAAATTTAAGTCCAATGGTTCTTGACCGTGCTAAGGATCCTGCGCTTGTAAGAGAGGGCTACAGGAATTTCATCAGATACATTCTGGACAATACAGATAACAACATCGCCTTTGTTCCGCATGTCGTATGGGCTACAAGCGATGACAGGAAGCCGCTTAAAGAGCTTTATGATGAGTTTAAGGATACCGGGCGCGTCGTCATGATAGAGGATAGCCCGGCGGAAACTTTAAAGGGCTATATTTCACAGTGCAGTTTCTTTGTTGGGGCAAGGACTCACAGCACTATTGCAGCCTACAGCACCGGGGTTCCGACTCTGGTCATCGGTTATTCAGTAAAGAGCAGGGGAATTGCAACAGATCTTTTTGGCACCTGCGAGAACTATGTTTTGCCGGTTCAGGAATTATCCGATCCACAGTCACTTATCCGCTCTTATGAGTTTATAATGAAATGATTGTTTTGGGGGAGTTACTATGCTGATTATTAAGATCGCCGGGGGACTTGGAAACCAGATGCAGCAGTATGCAGTATACACCAAGCTTCGCGGCATGGGGAAGGATGTCAAGCTTGATCTGTCCTGGTTTGATCCGGAGGTCCAGAAGAATATGCTGGCACCGAGGGAATTCGAGCTTTCGACCTTTAGCGGCATCGACTATGAGCTTTGCACCGCCGCTGAAAGAGATTCATTTCTTAAACAGGGAATGGTTGCAGGTATCACCGGGAAGGTACTTAAAAAGCTTGGTCTGCGTGATGAGGCCAATCCAAAGGTCTTTTCCGAAAAAGAGATGTACCATCCGGAGGTGTTTGAACTTGAGGATAAGTACATCCAGGGCTATTTTGCCTGCCAGAAATACTACAGTGACATAATGGATAAGCTGCAGGAGAAGTTCATTTTCCCGGCTCATCCCGATCCTGATCTTCATGCCAGGAACATGGCGCTTGTCGAGCGCATGGAAAAAGAGACATCCGTAAGTGTCCACATCAGAAGGGGCGACTACCTTGATCCTTCTAATGCTGAGATCCTGGGGAACATCGCTACTGAGCAGTACTATCAGGGCGCCATGGATTATTTTTCCGTAAAAGATCCCGGCACTCACTTTTACATTTTTACCAGCGACCATGAGTATGCAAGAGAGAGGTTTTCTGACGAGAGCAGATACACCATCGTAGACTGGAACAACGGCAAAAACAGTGTACAGGACCTTATGCTCATGAGCCACTGCAAAGGCAATATCTGTGCTAATTCCACCTTCAGCTTCTGGGGAGCAAGGCTCAACAAAAGGCCTGATAAGACGGTGATCCGCACATATAAAATGAGAAACAACCAGCCGGTTGATCCTGATATCATGCATGATTACTGGAGCGGCTGGATCCTTATGGACGAGAAGGGAAGTATCATATAATTGAGCAGAGTTAAGTCGGCAACAAGAAATATAACCTTCGGGTATGTGGGACAGATCGCAACAACGCTTATGTCGTTTATATTGCGAACTGTTTTTCTCATGCACTTAAGTAAGCAGCTTCTTGGTGTCAACAGTCTCTACAGCAATATCCTGGCAGTGCTCAACATGGCAGAGCTGGGAATCGGTACTGCACTGAACTTTAGTCTTTACGGACCGGTTGCCAGGGGCGAGACGGAAAAGATAAAGTCCTACATGCAGCTATATAGGAAGGCTTACCATATCATTGCACTCGTGGTAGCTGTTATAGGTCTCGGGATCATCCCGTTTCTGGGGATCCTGGTCAAGAATCCCGGGAATATTTCCTCGAGGGATCTGGTTCTCTTTTACCTGATCTTCCTGTTCAATACTGTGACCAGCTACTTTGTGGCCTACAAGTACAGTCTGGTCAACGCGGAGCAAAAGAACTACATCCAGACCAACGTGCTTACCATCACCAAGATAGTCACCGTGGCTATTCAGATTGTTGTGGTGGTCACAACTGAGAATTTCTACCTGTTCCTGTTGACGGATGCTGCGGTGCAGCTGATCCAGAAGATCTTTGTATCAAAGTATCTGGATAAGCTTTATCCATATCTCAAGGATAAAAATGTGGTAAAGCTTGCAAAAGAGGAGAGCGATGAAGTCTGGAAGAAGACCAGGGCTCTTGTCTGTCATAAGGTGGGAGATGTGGCAAGGCTCCAGACTGACGCCCTTATCATCTCTTCACTGATCGAAGTTTCCGTGGCAGGTTTTGTTGATAATTACAATCTTGTCATAGGCTCTGTATCGAACTTTGTAAATATCATTTTTAATTCGGTTATTTCAAGCTTTGGAAATCTGATCGCCACAGAGAACAAGGAAAAGCAGTTCTCCATGTTCAAGGTGTACAGGTTCTTTGCATCCTGGGTTTACGGATTTTCCTGCATCGGGTTTATGGTTCTTTTAACACCGCTTATAAGGCTGTTGTGGGGAGATGAGTGGATCCTTCCGCAGGCAGCTGTTTACTGCATCCTTATCGACTATTACTTTAAGGGCGACAGGATCGTTCTTAGTAACTACAAGACAGCGGCCGGAGTTTTTGAGCCGGATAAATATCTGGCGCTTATTCAGGGAGCTGTTAATCTGGTGGTTTCAATTGTGCTTGTACAGACGCCTCTTGGGCTTACCGGTGTGTACATCGGAACCATTGTATCAGGTCTGATCGCCAACATCACCAAGCCTGTGATCATCTATGGAACATGCTTTGATAAAAAGGCATGGGGATATTTTGCAGATACCTTTAAATATCTGCTGAGCATGGCATTTGTGCTTGTGACCTGCGAGCTTATCAGCAGAAAGGTTATCGCAGATCTTAATATTGTGTCATTTATTCTGATGGCACTTATCATTACAGTTATCTTTAACGGTGTTTACTTCATTTTGTACGGAAGGTCAGAGGAGTTTAAGTATCTGACGGGGAAGGTAAGAGAGAAGCTTTTTCGATGAGGAGAAAGATTCATGACTGAGAAAGAAAAACTGATCATAAATGAGGGGATATCTGAGCTTAAGACTATCATGGAAGTCTCTGTGGGGCAGAGGGCCAAGGATCTTGTTAAGAGTGCCCTTGGCAGGAGTGTTCGCACCAAGGATCCGATGTTCTGGCCGGCAGGTATGCTGATGCTTGGACTTGCAGAAGCCAGGAAAAAGGCAATGGCAGAGAACGAGGAAGATCTTGTTGCCCGTATTGATGATGCCTTTTTGGGCCACATCAGGCTCTGGAAGGAAAAGTACGACAAAAATATTTCTTATATAGATGATGCGCTGGCGGGTGTGGCTTTCTTAAGGCTCTATGAAGAACTTTCCGATGGCAGATTAAGAAGTGAGTGCAAGAGCATTGCTGACAGGATATACAAGTATCTGCTCGGAGCAGCCCGGGACGGCGAGGAGACAATTGTTTACAACGCTGATCGAAGCGCCTGCAATGTGTTTGCTGACGGGATCGGGCAGACATCGATGTTTCTGTCGGCTTACGCTGCGGCTTTTGGCGTGGAGGAAGCAAGAAACATCGCGAGACTGCAGCTTAAGAATTTCTTGAAGCACGGAATGGATGAAAGGAGCGGACTCCCATATCATGGATACGCACTTCTTGATGATGGTGCGATTTGTGAAAAGAGAGGTATTCTCTCCTGGGGAAGAGCGGCAGGATGGCTAATCATGGGGCTTTCAGAGTATGTAAAAGGATCTGAATCCCGTAAGGGTGATAGTCCAAGTACCCTTGTACGTTGGTACTCAGAGCTTTCGAAAGCTCTTTTGAAATATCAGAAACCTGAGGGCGGCTACGGCTGGCAGGTTCAGGCTGTGGAAGGCCATCTTGATACGTCCGCTACCGGCATGATAGTATACGGACTTCTTAATGGTGACGGAGTCGGAGCCGGTGATGTTGAGGTATCGCTAAAGGCTCTTTTGCAGAATACGGATGGCGGAAAGGTTATGAGTGCCCTTAGCTCCTGCGACGATTTCGGCGTTCATTACCAGACCTACGGGGCATATCCCTGGGGACAGGGAGCAGCACTGGCAGCTCTTTCGCTGGCTTAAAAAGTGGAATAAACAGTGATGTTCAGGGCTCTTCGGAGACTTGTCAAAAAAGTAGTAATGTGGTATATTATATGTAGTAATGAAAACTACATGCGATTTAGTTTAAAACTACTTGTGTTGATATAGACTATCGGAGGAGCACTATGAATACTAAGGAATTAAAAGCATATTTTGATGAACATCTGGTACCGAGTAAGCTCTACAAGATCGGTGGTTCCCACAAGAACAGGATCTGCCTTGATAAGACTGAGAGCGGATGGGCAGTGTACTTCCAGGATAAGAAGGAGAAGATCGGAGTACTGAACTTTGTAGATGAGGCTTCTGCCTGCAACCGTATGAAGGACGAGCTCAGAAAGCTCATGGAGCAGCTCTACGGACTTACCTGGGCCGGTGCAAGGTAAAACCGGTAGCATGAGACTGGAGCTAGATAAGGCCGGTAGTATGAGCCTGAGCTTGTGATCATTTGATTTGCAGATCTTCGAACAACAGAATAGACCGCAACAGAGACGCCTGATAAAAGTTAATCCCTCACTTGCAGGCGTCTCTTTTATTGGACAAGTCACGGGGAGTCACCGGGGACGTTACACTTTGACTCATTACTATATGGATGAGACACTACTGTCTCCGGAAGAAATCTATTAGCAGACAGTAGCAAAAACGGAAAGATATTGGGATAGACTACTGTCCTGCAAGAATAATGACCATGGGACAGTAAAATGTTTGTATATTTTGCTGGTAGAGTGCGAGAAATGACTGAAAGGCACAGAAAATAAGATATATCTTTTCTATGATAGAATGTGGTAGAATTATTCTATGGCAACATAGATGCGTTTCTCGCATAGAAAGGGGATTTTATGGCTAATCTTGAGACAAGAACCAACGAACTTAAGGGAACTGAGACTGAGAAGAATTTGATGGCAGCCTTTGCGGGGGAATCTGAGGCTCGCAACAAGTATACTTACTTCGCTTCAAAGGCTAAGAAGGACGGATATGTGCAGATCGGACAGATCTTCGAGGCTACAGCAGCTAATGAGAAGGAGCATGCTAAGCTTTGGTACAAGATCCTTTCAGGAATCGGCACAACAGTTGATAATTTAAATGCAGCTGCTGATGGTGAGGCTTATGAGTGGAAGGAGATGTATCCTTCATTTGCAAAGAAAGCAAGAGAAGAGGGCTTTGATGACATCGCTGATCTTTTTGAGCAGGTAGCAGCTATTGAGAAAGAGCACGAGGAGAGATACAGAAAGCTCCTTAAGAACATCGAGGACGGAATCGTATTCTCAGCAGACGGCGATACAATCTGGGAGTGCTCTAACTGCGGACATATTGTAGTCGGACCTAAGGCTCCTGAGGTTTGTCCTGTATGCAATCACCCTCAGGCTTACTTCATGAAGAAGGCCCAAAACTATTGATGGTATAAAAAGGAATTAGAAAGCCCCGGCTGTGCATTGAGCAGCCGGGGCTTTTTAGGTGGTTGGTTATGAAATGAATCGTAGGGTGAAATCTATATGTAACAGATCAGTCCTTAACTTCGATCTGGATAGCTTCTTCCTTCTCAGGGATTGCTTCCTTCTTAGGAAGGTTAACGGTAAGGACACCGTTTCTGTACTGAGCGATGATATCCTCAGGCTTAAGACCTTCTACGTGGAATGATCTCTGGTAAGAAGAGCTTCTCCTCTCACGACGGATGTACTTGCCATTCTCATCCTTCTCATCCTTGTTCTCATTGTGAGAAGCGCTGATTGTCAGAGTGTCATTCTTAAGATCGATCTTGATGTCTTCCTTGTTAAATCCGGGAAGTTCAGCTTCGAGCTGGTAGCAGTTGTCTTTTTCAATAACATCCGTTCTCATAAGACCGGTGCTTGATTCAAAAGGTCTTGCTTCTCTTGGGGTTCTGCAATTTCCGCCAAAGAATCCATCGTTAAAGAAATTATCCATCTCATCAAAAATATCATTGTTACTCCAAAGCATAGGCATCAACATAATTATCACTCCTTTTCTATATATATTTTTTGTTGTAGTGTTTAATCCTTCTTATTAGCACTCGATTGTGTCGGCTGCTAATTTCTTGTTACAAGTATGTTATAGAACAACTAGAACAAATTGTCAACAGGTTTTTTCTAAAGAAATTATAAAGTTCCCCTAGATAGCAAAAAAATCCCGCAAACGCTGAGTTTGCGGGACCTTCTGATGTCTAAAGATAATGTTTTTGTTTGTGAATGACACTTTTTGTTGCATGAAGATGATGCTTTTGTTCATAAATGACACTTCTTACTGCCTGAAAATAATCTTCTTAGCCATGTCATCGGCAGCTTCTTTGCCCTGGAACTCTTCAATGATCGCAAGGCCGAAGGGGATTGCAGTTCCCATTCCACGGCTGGTGATGAAGTTGCCGTCTTTTACGACCTCTGTGGTCTGGGGATCAGCGCCTTGGAGAAATTCTTCATTTCCGGGATAGCAGGTAGCCTTTTTGCCATTTAAGATGCCCATCTTGCCGAACACTCTCGGAGCTGCACAGATAGCTGCGAGCCTCTTGCCTGCATCGGCGAGGGCTTTGATCTGAGCCTTCAGAGGTTCGCACGCATCAAGATTGTTTGTTCCCGGCATTCCACCAGGAAGGATGATCATGTCAGTTTCGTCAAAGTTAATGTCTTCAAAGAAAGCATCAGCCTCAACAGTTATGTTGTGAGAGCCGGTAACCTGCTTACTTCCTGTGATTGAGGCTGTTGTGATCTCAATTCCTGCCCTGCGCAGCAGATCAACTACTGTCAGAGCCTCTATTTCTTCAAATCCTTCTGCTAAGAATATCGCTGCTTTTGCCATTTTTGTATACCTCCCATGGATTATGCTGTTGTTTCGCATGTATCGCATTGCATGTTGCATTGTTGCATTGTGGATAGCTGATGCTACTGCTGTTCATGAGAATTATTCTAACATATTATAGGTGAGTTTGTGGTCTTTGTTCCACTACAAATCCACAAATAAAGGAGATGCAGTGGAGAAATTAAGGAATCTTGGAGGTGGTCATCCACTGCAAATTAAAGAATGCTGCAAATGCAGTGGAGAAATTGGGGGAATTTTGGAGAATGTCGTCCACTGCAAATTTGAGAATGAGGTAATTGCAGTGGAAGCATATCTGAATTGTATGGGAAGTTCTCCACTGCAAATTTAAGAATTTTGCAAATGCAGTGGATGAGAAGTAGAATTCTATGAAAAACATCCCACTGCAAATGAGCAGATAAGTAAAATGCAGTGGATATCGGACAGGAAAAGGATCTTCCATAATAGGATGCATCCCGTCTAAAACAAATCTCGCCAAATATTTGCTTCCGTATTAAAATAGAATTCAGTATGGCTTGTGCATATACATGCGTAAGCCAAGGCAGAGGAAGCAGAATAAGAGGATGCAGATAATCTATCCGATACTGCAATAAAGAAGGAGGCCACAATCCGCATGGGTGTTGAAATAGAGAGAAAATTCACAGTCAGGCACCTTCCCGAGGATCTGGACAAATACCCGTATCACGTAATTGAGCAGGGATACCTGAACGTAAGCCCGGCCATAAGGGTGCGCAGAGAAGATGATTCCTACTACATGACTTACAAGAACAAGAGTACTTACGCAAGTAAAGGACATGAAGCCCTAACGCAGCCACAGTGCAGTCAGGTGAACTTGCATTCGGCCGGGGAAGACCATGAAGCCCCTGCACAGTCGCAGACAATCGGCGCCACAGAATACAACCTCCCTCTGGACAAGGCTTCCTACGAGCACATGCTCACCAAGGCCGACGGCAATATAATCAGGAAAAAGAGATATCTCCTGCCCTTGAATACAGATGGATTTACAGAAGCAGATGCCAAAAAACTGCAAATCGACATAAGCTCCCTCAAGATCGAGCTCGATGTCTTTGACGCCCCATACGACGGCACAATAATTGCAGAAGTTGAGTTCCCGTCAGAAGAGGCAGCAGCTGCTTATAAGCCGGCATACTGGTTCAATCAGGACGTAACCGGAGACAAGAGATACAGTAACGCGCAGATGAGTCTGAGGCAGTAAAAAAATTCTTTTCAAAAATTTCTTAAAAAACTCTAAAGTTTTCTTTTAACCTTCCGATATACATACTGAAGGAACGACCGGGTATAAACCAAAAAAACCGCGAAATGTAAGGAAACATGGGAATCTAACAACATTTTAATAAAGACCTGGAAGGTGTTTTTGCCATTACATTTCTCAGAATTTTCGGGGGAAATATTTTGGGGAAATAACTAAAGTAATGGAAACTTCTACCGATAAATGTAGTAGAAGTTCAAAAAATACTCCAGGGAAGGAGGAAAAGATATGCGAATAGAAGCATACAGTCAGGTTCAGCAGATTTACTCAAACAGCAA
>JAFSTR010000030.1 GCA_017445665.1 Butyrivibrio sp.
CAGGGTTCAGGGCAGAAGCGTTCATCCTGGAGATGCCAAGAATAAAATGGTAAATGCAGCACTTATCTGCTATGAGTTCCATTCACTTCTTCCGGTATTCCAGAATCCCATGTACACGGAAGGAAGAGAGGGATTCTTCCATCTTACCGAAGTAAACGGCGGATGCGAGAGTGCAACAGCTTCTTACATAATAAGAGACCATGACGAGAAGCTATTTGAGAAGAAAAAGCAGCTTTTTAAAGATGCTGCGGAGTTCCTTAACAGGAAGTATGGTGAAGATACTGTTTCAGTAGACCTTCATGATCAGTACTACAACATGATCGAAAAGATTAAGCCTCATATGCACCTTATCGACAATGCCAAGAAGGTAATGACAGATCTTGGTATTACACCGATCGATAATCCCATCAGAGGAGGTACAGATGGAGCAGCCCTTTCCTATAAGGGTCTTCCATGTCCGAACCTTTGCACCGGAGGATACAATTATCACGGCAAATACGAGTATGCTTCTGTTCAGGAGATGAAGCAGGTGGTTAAGATACTCCTTGGAATTGTTGACGCATACAAGTAATAATAGATTTAGAAAGAGTTTTAGTTAATGGAAATAAATATTTTAAACAGCAACAAAAATGAAGTAAGCGATAGCGAGAGCTTAAAGCAGCTCGAGTTTATTGATCAGGCAAAAGAAAAAGTCGCAGCCCTTGAAAAAGAGCTTGGAAGAAAGCTTACGGCCTGCGTTGTAACTTTCGGATGCCAGATGAATGCCAGGGATTCCGAGAAGCTCCTTGCAACACTTAAGCTTGCAGGATATGAAGAGAGTGAGAGTGAAGATGCTGATTTCGTGATCTACAATACCTGCTCTGTTCGTGATAATGCGGATCAGAGAGTTCTTGGAAGACTTGGTCAGACCAGTAATTTCAAGAAAAAGAATCCTCATATGAAGATTGCCATCTGCGGATGCATGATGCAGGAGGAAGGTGCAGTTGAGAAGATCCAAAAGAGCTACAGATTCGTTGATCTTATTTTCGGAACTCATAACATATACAAATTTGCGGAGCTTTTAAATACTGTTCTTGATTCAGACAGAATGATCATCGATATCTGGAAGGATACCAATAAGATAGTTGAGGACCTTCCCGTATTTCGTAAGTATCCTTATAAGTCGGGCGTCAATATCATGTTCGGCTGCAATAATTTCTGCACCTACTGTATCGTGCCTTACGTAAGGGGACGCGAGAGAAGCAGATCTCCCAAGGATATTATCAGAGAGTGTGAGAAGCTTGCTAATGACGGAGTAAAAGAGGTAATGCTCCTTGGCCAGAATGTTAATTCCTACGGCACTGATTTTAGTGATGATAATCCTGACAAGATCTCTTTTGCAAAGCTCCTGGAAATGGTTTGCGAGGTAGAAGGAATAGAGAGGGTCAGATTTATGACTCCTCATCCGAAGGATTTCTCAGATGAGCTTTTAGATGTCATCGCCCAAAATCCCAAGATTGCAAGGCATATCCACCTTCCACTCCAGGCAGGCAACAGCGAGATACTTCGCAGAATGAACAGAAAATATACCAAGGAAAGCTATCTTGAGCTTGCCCTTAAGATAAGGGATAAACTTCCGGATGTGGCGATCACGACAGATATTATCGTCGGATTCCCGGGAGAGACAAAAGAAGCTGTCCTTGACACCATAGACGTGATCAGGCAGGTTAAGTTTGACAACGCCTTTACCTTCATCTATTCAAAGAGACCGGGAACTCCTGCAGCATCCTTTGAGGATCAGGTTCCGGAAGAGGTTGTAAAAGAGAATTTTGACATGCTTTTAAAGGTTGTTCAGGAAACAGCCAAAGAGCAGACAGCAAAGCTTCAGGGACGCACAGAAACAGTCCTTGTAGAAGGCGTCAATGAGCACGATAAATCTCTTTTGACCGGAAGAATGTCAAACAACACACTGGTACATTTCCAGGGGGGAAAGGAACTGATTGGGGAGTTTGTATCAGTAAGCCTTGATGAATGTCATGGATTTTACTATTTGGGGAAGTTAGTTAAATGATTGAAACTGTTGATATCACAAAAGTATCTCCCATGATGCAGCACTATATTGCCACTAAAAAGGAGTACAGTGACTGCATTCTCTTCTACAGATTGGGAGATTTCTACGAGATCTTTTTTGATGATGCTCTTATTGCTTCAAAAGAGCTTGAACTTACACTTACAGGAAAGGCCTGCGGCCTCGAAGAGAGAGCTCCCATGTGCGGAGTTCCTTTTCATGCTGTGGATTCTTACCTGAACAAGCTTGTTTCAAGGGGGTATAAAGTTGCCATCTGCGAACAGATGGAGGACCCCAAGCTTGCAAAGGGCATTGTCAAAAGAGAAGTCACAAGGATTGTTACACCCGGAACCAATTTAAATATGCAGTCTCTGGAGGAAACCAAGAACAACTATCTTATGAGTATCTTTTACTCGCCGGACAGTATTGGTATTTCCGTTGCCGATGTTACAACAGGAGATTATTTCCTTACAGAGGTTGACTCTTTAAGGGCTACAATGGATGAGATAGGCAAGTATTCGCCCACGGAGATCATCTGCAACAACGCCTTTGAGTTTTCCGGAGCCGATCTTGATGAGATAAGAAACAGACTAAACATCTTTATAAATCCTGTTGATAACAGGTATTTTGATGAGGATTCCTGTAAGCGCCTTCTCATGAAGCACTTTAAGGTTTCATCGCTGATAGGCCTTGGAGTTGACGATTTTCCTAACGGTATTGTTGCTTCAGGAGCACTTCTTCAGTATCTGATCGATATGCAGAAGTCCGACATCAGTAATATAACACATCTTTATCCGTATCTTACCAATAAATACATGCTTCTGGACAGCTCTACCAGGAGAAACCTCGAGCTGGTCGAGACCATGCGTGATAAGCAAAAGCGCGGAACTCTTTTATGGGTCCTCGATAAGACAAAAACAGCCATGGGAGCAAGGACGCTTCGCAGCTTTATTGAGCAGCCGCTGATAGATAAAGATGAGATACTTCTTAGGCAAAATGCTGTCGAGAAGCTTGTTAAAAACGTTGTTTCAAGAGAAGAGATCAGAGAATACTTAGGTCCCATCTACGATCTTGAAAGACTTATGAGCAAGATCGTATTTAAGACCGCCAATCCAAGAGATCTTCTTGCTTTTAGAAATTCCATCAAGATGATCCCTGCGATCATCACTGCACTTCAGGATATATCAGGGGATGATGGTATCGATAAGATCACGGGAGACCTTGATCCGCTCACTGATATCTATGAACTGATCGATAAGGCAATTGTTGAGGAACCGCCTCTTGCCATCAAGGAAAGCGGAATCATTAAGGACGGATTTGATGCCGATATTGATCACTTCAGAGAGGCCGGAACCAACGGTAAACAGTGGCTTGCCCAGATGGAAGAGGAAGAAAAGGAAAAGACCGGCATCAAGAACCTGAGGATCAAATACAGCAATGTTTTTGGTTATTCCTTTGAAGTTACAAATTCCTTTAAGGACAAGGTTCCGGATTACTTTATACGAAAGCAGACGCTTACCAACTGTGAGAGATACACAACTCCTCAGTTGAAAGAGCTTGAGGATACTATCCTTAATGCTCAGGATAAGCTCAACAACCTCGAGTATGAGATGTTCTGCAAGATCAGGGACTCTATAGCCCTTGAAATTGACAGGATACAGACTACAGCCAAGGCCATAGCTCTTTTGGATGTATATGCTTCTCTTGCCTATGTAGCAGAGAGAAATCATTACGTAAAGCCTTCCCTTAACGATAAGGGGCAGATAAACATCAAGAACGGCAGACACCCTGTAGTTGAGAGAATGCTTGATACTGCAGACATGTTCATCTCAAACGACACCTATCTCGATAATAAAAAGCACTGTATCAGCATAATCACAGGCCCGAATATGGCAGGTAAGTCAACTTATATGAGGCAGAGCGCCCTTATTGTACTGATGTGTCAGATCGGAAGCTTTGTTCCGGCCGATAAAGCCGATATGTGCGTTGTTGACAGGATATTTACAAGAGTAGGCGCTTCTGATGATCTTGGAAGCGGCCAGTCCACATTCATGGTTGAGATGAACGAGGTTGCAAACATCCTAAGGAATGCAACACCAAATTCTCTCCTTATCCTTGATGAGATCGGACGAGGTACATCTACCTACGACGGTCTTGCAATTGCCTGGGCTGTTATTGAGCATATCTCAAACAGAAAGATCCTCGGTGCCAAGACTCTTTTTGCGACCCATTACCATGAACTTACAGAACTTGAAGGCAAAATGGACAACGTCAACAACTACTGCATAGCTGTCAAAGAAAACGGTGATGACATTGTCTTTTTACGTAAGATCATAAAGGGCGGCGCGGATAAGAGCTACGGTATTCAGGTGGCCAAGCTCGCAGGCGTTCCTGACATGGTAATTGACAGGGCAAAAGAAATTGTAGGCGAGCTTACCGATAATGATATAACCGACAAAGTTCAGGCTATTGCCAAAGAAAACAAGAGTGACAGGAAGGTTAAGGTCAAGCACTACGACGACGTTGACACCAACCAGATGTCACTGTTTGATACTGTTACAGACGAAGAGGTTTTAAGACGCCTTCAGGAGATAGATATAACAACCCTAACTCCTATGGATGCTCTCAATACCCTCTATAAACTCCAGAGTGATCTCAAGAACAGGTGGAAAAGCTAATGGCATTTATCAATGAGCTTGATAAAAACACAATTGATCAGATAGCAGCGGGAGAAGTGGTGGAAAGACCTGCCAGTGTCGTAAAAGAGCTGGTTGAAAACGCCATTGACTCAGGAGCTACCGCCATAACCGTAGAAATAAAGGGCGGCGGAATAGACATGATAAGGGTCACCGACAACGGCTCCGGTATCGAAAAGAGCCAGATAAGAAAGGCCTTTAAAAGACATGCCACCAGTAAATTAAAGAGCATTGAAGATCTCTTTACCATACATTCACTGGGCTTTAGGGGAGAGGCTCTCTCAAGTATCGCATCAGTTGCCCAGGTTGATCTCATAACCAAGACAAAGGATGAGCTCGTAGGTACCAGATACTGCATAAACGGCGGCGAAGAAGCTGCTTTTGAAGAAATCGGAGCTCCTGACGGGTCGACTCTCATTATCAGAAATCTTTTCTACAACACCCCTGCCAGGAAGAAGTTTTTAAAGACTCCTCAAACTGAAGGAAGCTATATCGGCGATGTGATGGAGCATATGGCTCTTGATAATCCCACAATCTCTTTTCACTACATCAACAACAAAGACGACAAATTCTCAACATCAGGAAACGGCGATCTGAAAGAGATCATATACAGGATTTACGGAAGGGACATCTCTGTGAGCGTCCTTCCTTTTAAAGCTGAATCAGACGGAATGATCCTTGAAGGTTATCTCGGAGAGCCATCGATCAACCGTTCCAACAGAAACTTTGAGATTTTCTTTGTGAACGGCAGATACATCAAGGATAAGGTCATGAGCAAGGCCCTGGAAGAGGGATACAAGCAGTATCTGATGATGCATAAATTCCCCTTTGCAATCCTTCACTTAAGACTTGACCCGTCCTGTGTTGATGTTAACGTACATCCTGCCAAGATGGAGGTACGTTTCAATAATCAGCAGCAGCTCTATGATTTTATAAGCTCAAACGTAGAGAGAGCTTTAAGTCAGAGAGAAATGATCCCGGATGCGCTCCTTGGCGAAACAGATGACGAGGATGTAAGTAGCACCGCAGAAG
>JAFSTR010000031.1 GCA_017445665.1 Butyrivibrio sp.
GGATGCGTAGCAATGATAGTATGCGGAATAATGTTCCTGGCAATTCCCAAGGAAGATTTCATACTTAAGATGAGTGATGAAGCAACACTCACCGTCAACCTGGATTCCAAGATGGTCAGCACTCTTACATCAGCCAAAAAAGACGCTGAATCAGGTGATCTTCCACAGGGTTCTACATCGATCAACGGAGTTGACTATTCTTTTGAAGATGTGACATTTGATCAGAATGGCAAGATAGCTAATTTTAAGCTTCAGGGTGACGGGGCAACCATAACAAGCAGCAGGATTGCAGCAATATGCTTCGTGGCAGCAGTATTTATGGCGATCAATGCACTTCTTTTCTTCTATGTAGGTAAGCTCTGCAAGTCACTGGAAGTCTGCAATTCACCTTTCGAGGAAGACATAATAAAGGGTATGAAGAACTGTGCATGGGTACTGATCCCCTGGTGTGTTCTGGGAGGCGGATTTGAGAGCTTTATGACCACAGCATTTACAAGCAACATCAGGACTGGATTTAACGTAAGTATCCCGACTGCGATAGTGATCCTGCTTCTCTTTGGACTTGCATATGTGTTCAAGTATGGTGCTGTTCTTCAGACAGAATCCGACGAGACACTTTAAGGAGGCGCTTATGGGTAAAATAGTACTTAGACTGGACCGCGTGATGGCCGATCGCAAGATGAGCCTTAATGAACTCTCTGAAAAGGTCGGTGTCAGTAACGTAAACCTCTCCAAGATAAAAACCGGCAAGATAAGTGCCGTGCGCTTCTCAACACTGGAGGCCATATGCGAGGCGCTGGACTGTCAGCCGGGAGATATCCTGGAGTATGACAAAAACCTGGAATAAAAATCTTGAATAAAATTCTATAATAAAATAAAAAGAGACAGCAGGGAACGATAAGTTTCCCGCTGTCTCTGCTTATTTATACCTTTAGTAATCATCTGCTGCTGCTTCTGTACTGAACAGGAGTCATTCCGTATTTTTTCTTAAAGAGTCTGTTAAAGTGCTCAACATTCTGATAGCCTGCTGCCTCAGCAACCTTCTCAACCTTCATGTTGCCGTTCCTGAGGAGTGTGCTGGCTTTGTTGAGCCTTATCCTCTTTACATTCTCGCCGAAGGTCATGCCTGACTTCTCCTTGATGTACTTGGAGAGGTATGGCTTGGAGAGATAGAACTGACTTGAGAGATCATCCAGTGTTACAGTCAGGTAGTTCTCCTGAATGTAATTGATGATGGAGTTGATCCTCTCATCCTTGCTGTTCTTAATGCTCTTGACTGCATCAATCTGGTTGACGGCAATAACCAGAGCTCCGATTGATGACTTGATAATATCTTCGTCAATTCCTACGCCCCAGTACTTCTGGCCGTTGTAGGTGATACCTACATATGAGCAGGCCTTGGAGGATGAACCTCTTGAAAGAGCGTGCTCTTCGTAGGTAGAAAGTTCATAACTGATGTTAAAGTACTGCTTGATGGCGTTACTTACTGCATCGAGACGTCCGTTACCGTTTGCTTCAACGATGTGCTCTTTGTCGGCGTGAGAGATGGTAACCTCTGCAAGGATGCCGTCTATCTGCTTGAAGTGAACTTCCGGGATCCTGAATATATTGTCGTTGTGTACATACTTGTCTTCGAATATCTGATAGATCCTTGCAGGTGAAAGCTCAGCATGCTCTCTGTCTGAGATGTCCTTGATGGTGTAGCTGACATCTGCCTGCATTTCCTTGGGAACCATCATACCGTAGTTGGTCTTGAGGATATAGCTTACGCCGCCTTTTCCGGACTGGCTGTTGATCCTGATAACGTCTCCGTCGTATTCTCTTCCAAGATCCTTGGGGTCAACAGGAAGATAGGGTACTGACCAGATTCCCTTGTCCTTCTTCTGGTCATGCCAGGAGAAGCCCTTTGAGATGGCATCCTGATGAGAACCTGAGAAAGCTGTAAATACCAGCTGTCCTGCATAGGGCTGTCTCTCATAGATGCGCATTCTTGTAAGTCTCTCGTAGGTTTCGCCTACTTCCATGATGTGTGAGAAATCAAGTCCCGGATCTACTCCGTGAGAATACATGTTGATGGCAAGTGTAACAATATCAACGTTACCTGTTCTCTCGCCGTTTCCGAAGAGTGTTCCCTCAATCCTGTCTGCGCCTGCAAGACATCCGAGCTCGGCATCGCTGACTCCCGATCCTCTGTCGTTGTGAGGATGAAGTGAGAGAGTAACAGCATCGCGGTACTTGAGGTTCTTGCTGATGTACTCAACCTGTGTTGCAAAAACGTGAGGCATAGCGATCTCTACAGTTGTAGGGATGTTGATGATCACTTTATTCTTCTTGGTGGGCTTCCATACGTCGAGAACGGCGTTGCAGACTTCTACAGCATAGTCAACCTCTGTTCCGGGGAAACTCTCAGGTGAATATTCAAAAGAGAAATTGCCGTTGGTCTCTTTTGCCAGCTTATCAAGGAGCTTGGCTCCGTCTACGGCAATCTTCTTAACTTCTTCCTTGCTCTTTTTAAACACCTGCTCACGCTGAGCTACCGAAGTAGAATTGTAGAGGTGAATGATGGCCTTAGGAGCGCCCTTGACTGCTTCAAAGGTTCTTTTTATGATGTGCTCTCTTGCCTGGGTAAGAACCTGAACTGTTACGTCATCAGGGATCATGTTCTTCTCGATAAGAGTTCTTGCAAATTCAAACTCAGTCTCTGAAGCTGCCGGGAAGCCGATCTCGATCTCTTTAAAACCAAGGTTTACCAGCATTGTAAAGAACTCAAGCTTCTCATCAAGACTCATGGGCTCTATAAGTGCCTGGTTGCCATCACGAAGATCTACGCTGCACCAGATGGGCGGATGATCTACATAGTCTTTTTTGACCCAGTCAAAGGTGGGCTTGGGTGGCATAAAATACTGACGCTGGTACTTCTCAACATTCTTCATAACTGTGCTCCTCTTTCCGTTAGTCATTTGCTAAATCTTGATTTATTTTTATCTGAGATGTTAAATATATCGGGTATTTTTTGATATATATTACATCGGCAGCATAAAATTTAATCAATTTAGCTGATGGATATTATCATAGCACAATTATGCGCAATTACATCATGGTGAATTTAATCACTTTTCTTGATGCTTATTAATAAAAGTGAGTCAGTGTGTCAGTGGGGACGTTACAGTTTGACACATTTTGCTTTTCAAAATGTGTCAAA
>JAFSTR010000032.1 GCA_017445665.1 Butyrivibrio sp.
CTGGATTTCAAAAATGACTTCGACTATGAGACATATCTTTTGATCGTTGGTAACGTATCACCTGAGGAATCCACTATCCCTCAGCTTCTTTCCGATGCCCGGGGCGTAGTAGACAGCCTTAAGGATGTGACGGATACTGCAGATAATAAAAAGAGACTTCAGAGTGCCGAGAAATACCTGAACAACCTTCAGGGGTATATCGACAACGTCATAGAAAATCTGGATTACGATGACCGCTATGAAGCTAATATGCTTATCTGGGAGAACGACGTGCAGATTGTGACATCTCTTTTGCAGGAGACCATCAATGAGTACATCTACTATGAGAACAGACAGATCCAGATCGCACAGGCCCAGAACCGTCAGTTCTACTTAAATACCATCAAGGTTTCCGGAGGTATATTTGCCTTTATCGCAGTGGCTATCATCGTCGTTTCCATCGTGGGACCGCTGTGGATCACGCGCCCCATCGAGGAACAGGTAACAAGGGAGCAGAAGCAGCTTAGAAAGGCTGAGTTTGAGCTCCTTCAGGCGCAGATAAATCCTCACTTTCTGTACAATACTTTAGATGCCATCGTATGGTCGGCTGAGGCCGGCAACCAGAAACAGGTTGTTAAGATGGTAGGCTCGCTCTCTGAGTTTTTCAGGTCTTCTCTTAATAAGGGAAAAGAGCTAGTAAGAGTGAGGGAGGAACTCTCCCACGCCAGGAGCTACTTAGAGATCCAGCAGATCAGATATCAGGATATTTTAAGCTATGAGATAGATGTTCCGGAGGAACTCTTTGAATACGAGATTCCCAAGATAACCGTTCAGCCCATTGTTGAGAATGCGCTCTACCACGGCATCAAGAACAGAAGAGGCGGGGGAAAGATCACCATAACCGGGCAGGAGAGCGAATCCGATTACAGGCTCATCGTCACTGATGACGGAATGGGCATGGACAGTGAAAGACTTAATGAGATCACAAGAGGGCTTTCTGACAAGGCGCCGGAGGATGCCAAGATCTACGGATTGTACAACGTAAATGAGCGCATTAGGCTCTTTTACGGAGAAGAATACGGTATCAGCATCGAGTCGGAATATGACAGGGGAACAACAGTAACTATCCGTCTCCCGAAAAAATCAAACGAAATCGTAGAAAATTCAACCGAAATAAAAAATAAATAAAATATTCAACTCTTTTTCTTTGTTTATTTAATGGAGATTTTATGGTTTTTCTCTAGAATTGTATTTAGTAAGGAATGGTCCTTACAGTAAACATCCATTCTAGGAGGAAAAATTATGATGAAGAAAGTATTGGCACTTCTTATGGCATCTGCAATGACACTTGGTCTTGTTGCTTGCGGAAGCTCAGCACCTGCATCCTCAGGTTCAGCACCTGCAGCATCAGGCGGAAAGATCAAGGTTGGTATCATCAACAACGATCCTAACGAGTCAGGTTATCGTACAGCTAACGATGCAGACCTTAAGGCTAAATTTACAGAGGCAAACGGCTACGAAGCAAAATTCGCTTACAGCTTAAAGAACGATGAGCAGATCGCAGCAGCTCAGACATTTATCCAGGACGAAGTTGATTATCTTCTTCTTTCAGCAGCTGACACAGCAGGCTGGGATTCAGTTCTTAAAGATGCACAGGCAGCAGGCGTAAAGGTTATCCTTTTCGACCGTACAATCGATGCAGATCCTTCACTCTATGAGGCTTCTATCGTTTCTGATATGGCAAAAGAAGGACAGACAGCTGTTGACTGGCTTGCAAGCCAGAACCTTCCTGAGTACAACGTAATCCACATCCAGGGTGTTATGGGATCAGCTGCTCAGCAGGGAAGATCAGGCGCTCTTGATGCAAAGGTTGCTGCAGAGTCTAACTGGAACATCGTTAAGCAGCAGACAGCTGAGTGGAACGCAGAGAAGGCACAGCAGATCGTTCAGTCAGTTATCGACGCAGGAACACCTTTCAATGTAATCTACGCAGAGAACGACGATATGGCTAAGGGCGCAGTTGCAGCTCTTGACGCAGCTGGTATTTCACACGGTGTTGGCAAAGACGTAGTAGTTATGGGATTTGACTGCAACAAGTGGGCACTTGAAGAGCTCCTTGCACAGAACTGGAACTATGATGGACAGTGCAATCCTTTCCAGTCAAGCTACATCGACGAGATCATCAAGAAGCTTGAGGCAGGCGAGACACTTTCACAGAAGACAATCATCATGGATGAGAAGGGCTTCGATGCTACAACAATTACACAGGATGATGTAGATAATTATGGTATTTAATAAATAAGTTATGAGAGGCGCAGCGGCATTGTCTGCTGCGTCTTTTTTAAAGAAATGAGGAGCAGCCCATGAATGAAACCACATTATTAAAAATGCGTGGCATTGATAAATCATTCCCCGGCGTCCGTGCGCTTCAACAGGTAGACTTCACCTTAAACAAGGGAGAGATACATGCGCTGATGGGGGAAAACGGCGCAGGAAAATCAACGCTTATAAAAGTTCTTACAGGTGTTTATCCTAAGGATGCAGGTACGATCGAGCTTGAAGGAGAGGGTGAGGTATCCATACACTCGCCACAGGATGCTCAGAACCTTGGAATAAGTACCGTATATCAGGAGATCACTCTTTGTCCTAATCTTACTGTTGCTGAGAATATGTTTATCGGAAGAGGCAAGGGAGCCTTCACCAACTGGAAGGAAATGAATGCCGATGCTGACAAGCTTCTTCAGTCTCTGGATATTCCGGCAAGAGCAACGCAGCAGCTTTCAAACTGCTCTATAGCGGTTCAGCAGATGGTGGCCATTGCCAGAGCAGTGGATATGGATTGTAAGGTTCTTATTCTGGATGAGCCCACATCATCCCTTGACGAGCAGGAAGTTGAAAAGCTCTTTGGCCTTATGAGAGACCTTAAGGCGATGGGAGTAGGTATCATCTTTGTAACACACTTCCTTGATCAGGTATACGAAGTGTGCGATAAGATCACTGTCCTTCGCGACGGACAGCTGGTAGGTGAATATGAGATCAAAGATCTTCCCAGAGTACAGCTTGTTGCCAAGATGCTTGGTAAGGAAATGGATGATCTTTCAGACATAAAAGGAGAATCGGATGAATACAAAGGAAATGACGCTGGAGAGATCGTGTTCGAAGCAGAAGGACTTGTCTCTGATGCAGGCATAAAGCCCTTTGATTTCCATATCAGGAAGGGTGAAGTCAACGGCTTTACGGGGCTTCTTGGTTCCGGTCGAAGTGAGTGCGTAAGAGCGATCTTCGGAGCAGACAGGGTTCTGGGCGGTAAGGTTAAGGTCCACGGCAAAGAGGTTAAGATCAACAAGCCTATAGATGCCATGAAGAACGGAATCGCCTATCTTCCGGAAGACAGAAAGGTTGACGGGATCATCGGAGATCTTTCCGTAAGAGATAACATTATCCTGGCGTTGCAGGTTATGAAGGGATTCTTTAAACCCTTCACAAAAGCTCAGGCCAAGGCTTTTGCCGATGAGTATATTGAGAAGCTCAACATCAAGACAGCTTCAGCTGACAAGCCGATCAAAGCTCTTTCCGGTGGCAATCAGCAGAAGGTTATTCTTGCAAGGTGGCTTTTAATGCATCCTGAGTATCTGATCCTTGATGAGCCTACAAGAGGTATAGATGTAGGTACCAAGGTTGCAATTCAGAAGCTGGTGCTTGAACTGGCGTCTCAGGGGATGAGCGTTACCTTCATTTCATCAGAGACAGATGAGATGCTTCGTACATGCTCAAGACTTGTAGTAATGCGCGATAGAAAAGTAGTTGGAGAACTTTCCGGTGATGATCTGACCCAGAACAAGATCATGGCTACTATCGCAGGAGGGGAGTAAGGTATGACAAAAAACAGTAAAGGAAATGCACTGGGCGTGATAAAAGCAATAGCGTCCAATCAGTTGTTTATACCGATTCTTGCACTTGTCTTGCTTGCGGTAGTAAACCTGATAGTTGATCCTTCATTTTTCGAGATAAAAGATGTTACAAACAATGCAGGGTATCTGGTTAAATCCGGTGCGCTTGTCACAATACTGGACTACGGTTCAGAGCTTGCGATCCTTGCAATCGGTATGACACTGGTAACTGCTGCGTCAGGAGGACAGGATATCTCCGTCGGCGCAACAATCGCAATCGCGGGATCTGCAATGCTCAGAGTCCTCTGCGGTGGCAATTCAAGACCTGATACCATTCAGGCTCCGATCATTGTTGCTTTTCTTGTGGCTTGCATAGTTGGAATGCTCTGCGGAGCCTTTAACGGAATGCTGGTATCAATATTCAAGATCCAGCCCATGATCGCAACACTTATCCTGTTTACGGCAGGAAGATCGATCGCGGCATGGATCAACAACAATGAGCTTCCCATAGTGCCGGATCCTAAATTTGCGTACTTTGGCGGTTTCATTCCCGGAATTCCTATTCCTACAACAGTTTTCATAGCAGCAATATGCATCATCATTATTGCTCTTGTGCTTAAGTTTACAAACCTTGGCCTCTACACACAGGCAGTTGGTATCAACGAGAGTTCATCAAGACTTAACGGTATCAATCCTACATTTATCAAGTTCCTTTCTTTTGTAATTTTGGGACTTTGTGTAGCGGTAGCAGCTCTTATCAAGGTCAGCCGTCTTTCAACCATCAACTATTCGGTTATTGCAAAAGATATCGAGATGGATGCCATTCTTGCCGTAGCCCTTGGCGGTAATGCTCTTTCCGGTGGTAAGTTCAACATCTGGGCTTCGATCCTTGGAGCATATGTAATCCAGTTCCTTACAACAACTCTTTATAAGTTCAACGTTCCTTCTGATGCACTTGCAGCTTATAAGGCGGTTGTGGTTATCATCCTTGTTGTATTCTCAGCACCCAAGGCAAGAGAGTACATGGAGATGTTTGTTAAGAAGCTGAATCCGGGAAGAAAGGAGGCAGCATGATGAAAGAGAACAAGACAAGCATTTTCAACAAGATGAATGATACAAACCTGCTGCTTGCAATTACCATCGTGATCTTCTTTCTGATGTATATTGGAGCAGTACTGTTCCAGGGAGGTGGATTCTCCAAGCCTCAGATGTTCTTTAACATCTTAAATGCCAATGCGGCTCTGATCATTACTGCCTGCGGTATGAGTATTGTAATGATCTCCGGCGGAATTGATATCTCTGTCGGTGGTGTGGTTGCCCTTGTATCAATGTGCTGCGCTGTATATCTGGACAAGACAGAATCGCCAAACCTTCTTGTTTCCGTACTTATAGCTATCGGTATCGGTTTGGCTTACGGACTTGTACAGGGCTTTTTGGTAGCGGTACTTGATATTCAGCCCTTCATTGTATCCCTCGCCGGAATGTTTTTTGCCAGAGGTATGACAACCATAGTAAACACAGCACCTTTCAATGTTGAGAACCAGGATTTTGTGGCCCTTAAGGACACTCGTGTAAATGTTCCTTTCCTGGGTTCATATAACAAGAAAGGTATCTATGTTCCCGCATATATTGAAATAGGTGTTATTGTAGCCCTTCTTGTTGTGATATTATTGTTTGTAGTACTCAGATGGACTAAGCTTGGAAGGAGCTTTTATGCAGTTGGCGGAAACAAGCAGAGTGCTCTGATGATGGGTATAAACGTAAGAAGGACAAAATTCCTGTCACACCTTATCTGTTCAACCCTGGCCGGTATCGGAGGATACGTATATTTCCTTCATGTAGGATCAGGATCTGCAAGTCATGCCATGGGTATGGAGATGAATGCCATTGCTTCCTCCATCATTGGCGGAACGCTTCTCACCGGAGGTGTCGGCAACATTATAGGAACATTCTTTGGTGTACTTTCACTTAGTACGATCCAGAACATTGTTGCATCTGCAGGACTTGATGAGGCTTGGTGGACAGGTATCACGATCGCAGCAATGCTTTGCCTCTTCCTTCTTATCCAGAGCGTAGTTATGGCTCAGAAAAAGAAAGCTATCAAAGCCTGAGGATATCTAAGGAAACATGAAAAGACTTAATAAGATAATACTTTTGCTACTCCTCATTCCTGCTGTACTGGCCGGATGCGGGAGTAGCATCCCTTCCGAAGATGCGGAAGAAATATCAGAAACCTCAAAAGCCGACGATGCCATTACCGTCGGCTTCTCTCAGTTGGGGGCAGAATCAGACTGGCGAAGTGCCAATACGGACTCCATGCTGGATGCTTTTAAAGAGGAGGACGGCTACAATCTGATCTACAAAAACGGACAGCAGAAACAGGCCAACCAGATAACTGCCATCAGGACTTTTATCCAGCAGGAGGTGGATTATATCGTACTTGCTCCTTCAACGGAAGATGGCTGGGAGACTGTTCTTGGCGAAGCAAGGGAGGCTGATATTCCCGTGATCCTGGTTGACAGAAGAGTAAACACTGCTGACAAGAATCTCTATTCCTGCTGGGTGGGATCGGATTTCGAACTCGAGGGAAAAAAGATGGCAGCCTGGATCAAGGCATATACTGAAGTTGCAGGCATCGCCCCCGAGAATCTTCACATAGTAAATATTCAAGGCAACATTGGTTCAACTGCTCAGATCGGAAGGACCAGAGGTCTTGCAAATGCGGCCCGGGACAACGGATGGGATCTCATGGCGGAAGTCAGCGGAGACTTTACCGAGAACAGAGGACGAGAGGTCATGGGTGCTCTTTTGAAGCGCTTTGACAATATCAACGTTGTCTACTGTGAGAACGATAACATGGCCATAGGCGCCATCGATGCCATAGAGAGCGCAGGGCGAAAAGTGGGCTCAAACATCAAATACGGCGAGATCATGGTGGTATCCTTTGACGGCGTCAACGAGACCGCCCTTGAGTACGCAAGACAGGGCAAGATCTCCTGCATTGCAGAGTGTAACCCCCTTCACGGACCCAGAGTCAGGGCACTTATCGAGATGCTACAAAACGGTCAGACCCCCGAGAAATTCAACTACGTTGACGAGAAGCTCTTTAGTTCGGTTCCCGGTGTTGATGCAATTGTTGTAGACGGCAGGACCTACAAGGTTGAGAGTAAGTAGTTTCACATATCCAAAAATGAAAAAATCATAAAAAAAGATGTGATGAACAAAAGAAGCGCAGGCGCACATGGTATAATTATTCAAAAGCCATGGAGGTAACTATAATGAAGAAAGCAACTGCGATGCTACTTACGGCAACACTTTCAATCGGCATATTGGCAGGCTGTGGCAATAGTGAACAACAATCTGCTGATCAGCAGACCCTGGACACTCAAGAGACTGAGACTCAGGCTCACGCTCAGACCACTGAGATCGTTTCTCCTGAAGATGATATTGCAAGCTATACCGTCAAGGATCTGGACCTTAACGATGTAGCTCTTATGGACTATGTAAAAGACAACAAGGTGACCATGATCAATTTCTGGGGAACCTTTTGCGGTCCTTGCATCTCAGAGATGCCTGAGCTTGGTGAGATCGAGCGAAATTACAAAGACAAAGGCTTTGAGATCGTGGGACTTACCACTGATGTGGCTGATCTGAACGGTAACTATGATGAGAGCGTCATTGAGGATGCAAGAGCTATCATAGAGGATACAGGAATAACATATCCTGTTCTTGTAGGTCCTACGCAGCTCATGGTGGATATTGGACTTCAGTACGTTCCGACGACATATTTTCTTGACTCTGAGGGCAACGTCCTTGGCAGCCCTGAAATAGGGAGTAAGACAAGCGCAGAATGGGAAGATGTTATTAACAGATATCTTTCGGAAGAATAATTAAAGAAGGTTATTATGAAAAAAACTCTGCCAAACTATGTTACGCTGATCCTCCTTCTGATTGCCATAGCATCCTGCATTTTTGGGATCAGCAGGGGAGAGGTAAAAACCGTAGCTAAAAAAGCAACCAACATTTGTATGGAGTGTATCGGAATTGGCTGATAACGGCTTAAAGAAACACAAAGCAGTAAGAAAAGGTGTCCAGGCAGGTTGGGGCATCCTTTCCAATGGGCATTTTAAGGGATTTCTTACTGCATCTATCTATAAAGGGCCCCTTAAGAACTTTTGCGTCCCAGGAATGAACTGCTATTCATGTCCCGGAGCTTTGGGAGCATGCCCGATTGGAGCCATGCAATCCGTCTTCGACGCCAGAAAAAGAAAGTTTTCCTTTTATGTTGTCGGGTACCTCTCTGCAATAGGTCTTTTGGTTGGAAGGTTCGTCTGCGGATGGCTCTGCCTCTTTGGCCTTATTGAAGAACTTCTTTATATGATACCTACGCCTAAGATAAGGATTCCTGAGAAGATTGACAAGGCACTGAGATACCTGAAGTATGTATTTCTGTTTCTCTTTGTATTTGCACTTCCCTTCTTTTACAGGTCAAGCCTTGGTACAGGGGATCCCTTCTTTTGCAAATATATCTGTCCCGTGGGGACGCTGGAGGCAGGACTTGTCCTTGCAATTCTGGACGGATCCATAAGATCTGTATTGGGAGCCCTCTTTAGGTGGAAAGTTGCAATACTGGTAGGGTGCGTGCTTGCTTCAATCTTTATCTACAGGCCCTTCTGCAAATATGTATGCCCTCTCGGAGCATTCTATTCTTTGTTTCAGAAGGTCAGCCTTCTCAAAATGTCTTTTGATCAAAATGCATGTGTAAATTGCGGAGCCTGCGCCCGCACCTGCAAGATGAACGTAAACCCTATGAAGAACCCTAACAGCACTGAATGTATCAGATGCGGCGAGTGTATAAAAGCATGCCCAAAGAGCGCACTTAAATTTGGGGTCGCCAATAATAATACCAAATAAAAACCGGAGGCGGTATATGAAGGGTGTAAATACTAAAAAGATCATGTTCCTTGCTATCTTTGGAAGCATCATAGTGGTTGCAATTATGGTTTTCGGAACGATCTTGACAGGACGAAGTGCAAGTTCAGGCGCCAGGAAGGCAGTTCGAAACGTAAGTCTTTTATATCTTGAGGAGTTGGCTGGCAGAAGAGAACAGGTTGTGGCGTCAACTTTAAATGACTATATCAGTGACCTTGATGTGGCCATAGGACTTATGACTCCGGAGGACCTCTCAAGCACAGCAAATCTCCAGGCATATCAGCTTAGGATGAAACAGCTCTATGACCTTGAAAAATTTGCCTTTGTTGATGAA
>JAFSTR010000033.1 GCA_017445665.1 Butyrivibrio sp.
ATTACAATAAAAGACCTTTTGAACATGACTTCCGGAATAGTTTATTCCGGAGATTTTGGTGAAGCTGAGCGCTCAATGACCAAGATCTACAAGGAGGCCAAGACCCAGAGAAAGTCAGGGATCCTGAAATCAAATGTAGACGTGTGCAACAAGCTGGCAGAAGGATATCTTGCTTTCGAGCCCGGATGCGGATACAGATACGGCCATTCTGCGGATATCATGGGCGGTGTAATAGAGGTAATTACCGGCAAGAAGTACTCAGAGTTTCTGAAAAAAGAGATATTTACACCTCTTAATATGGAGGATACAGGTTTTTATATTGATGAGAGCAAGGCCTTCAGACAGGCGGTGCTTTACAGAAGAGACAAGACCGGAAGAGTAGTCAGGGCAGAGGACGATGTGAGGCAGCGTATGGAGATGGAGAATCCCACATCACTTCCGTGGTTTGAAAAGGGCGGCGATGGCCTGTACTCCACAGCCAATGACTATGCACACTTTGCGCAGATGCTTCTTAACAAAGGTTCCTACCACGGCAAAGAGCTCATCGGTAAAAAAACTTTTGATTATATGACATCACCGCAGCTGACAGCGCAGCAGTTTGATGCTTTCGATCTTGAGAGCTGCATTGGATATAACTATGGTAATTACTTCCGAATTCTGACAGATCCGTCACTGGCGACATCAAATGGCAGTATCGGAGAATATGGCTGGGATGGAATGGCAGGAACCTACTTCTTTGTGGATCCTACCGAGGAACTGATAGTTATCTATATGCAGCAGATAGAAGGAGGCTGTGACTACAGCTTCATTCGCGGAATCAGACAGATAGTTTACGGAGCGATCTAAAATGACTTTTGAATATTTAGAAAAGAAGGAGCAGGGCTCCTTTATAACACGTTATGACCTGCATTACAGAACCGAAGATGACAAGGAGAAGGTCTACGAGATCATCAGCAGAAATCCCGATTTAAAGGGATTTGAAGACATCCATAACAAGAAGGTGGATGCTGTTGTTCTCATAATGCATGATGAATCCGGGGAAAAGATACTTATCAACAAGGAGTTCAGAATGGCTCCCGGAGCATGGGTTTACAATTTTCCGGCAGGTCTTATCGATCCGGGAGAAGAACCTGATGAGAGCGCAAGGCGAGAACTTAAAGAGGAAACAGGACTTGACCTTATCAGTATTGATGACTGGATCGGCGAGAGCTATAGCGCGGTGGGATTTTCCAACGAAAAGAACGTGTGCTGTGTAGGTAAAGCCGGTGGCTCTTTTTCCAAGAGCAGTTCCACTCTTGAGGAGATAGAACCCGGGTGGTATACCAAAGAAGAGGTAAAAAAGCTTTTGAAAACCGAGCCTTTTGCAGCCAGAACCCAGGCTTACTGCTATCTTTGGAGCAGAAACTAAAAACCTGTTTTCATAATGATTTAGATGCTATGAATGAAAAAAAGAGCGTACAAAATTCTGTAAAAAACAACGGAATATATAAGAACAGATACGGACAGGCTGAGGAGCTAAAACGCGGTATCATAGGCCTTAATATCTGTGAAGAGTGTGGCGGATTCTGTACAGAGAGCGTTCCGCTTATCGAGGGACTTCCCGTAAATGCGCAGGTGAGTCTTATGGAACACTCGGTTCATGAAACCCTCAAGAAGAACAGTTATCTTTTCCGAGAAGGCGATTCTGTAGAGTCCATATGTATCATCAGGAAGGGAAGAGTAAAGCTCTGCAGATATGACTCTGTCGGACGAGAGCAGATCATCACGATTCTTGCAGATCACGATATCATTTGGGAAGGAATGTTTTTGGACGGCAGTATTTATCCTTATTCTGCTGTATGCCTCACAAACGCATCCATCTGTCAGATACACAGAGATGATTTCATAAAGGTTGTAAATGATCCGACGGCCGCAATGAACACAATTATTCTTCTCAGTAAAAAGCTGCATGACGCCAACGAAAGAAACATGCTGCTTTCCACCAAAGATCCGATGGCTCGTCTGGCAGGATTTTTAATGTACAGGGTAGACAGAAGTGCCACTGATGATATAGTATTGAAACTCGATGACATTGCAGCCAGTGTTAACCTTCGAATGGAAACGGTAAGCCGCAAGCTCCGGGAAATGGAGAAACTTGGGCTTATAACAAGAAGAGGACACGCCAGGATCAAGGTCATAGACAGAGATGCGCTCAGGGAGATCTATATTTCCCAGTAAGAAGGAGATTTAATGGTAAAGGGAGCAATTCATTCAATAGAAACCTTTGGTTCCGTTGACGGACCGGGAATAAGATTTATAGTCTTTTTAAAAGGATGCGACTTAAGATGCAAGTACTGCCATAATGCGGATACATGGGATCACAATTCGGAAGATATGCGCTCAGCAGATGA
>JAFSTR010000005.1 GCA_017445665.1 Butyrivibrio sp.
ATAGCCGGGCGGCAATGTATTTTTGTCGATCCTGAGTTTGTAGCCGGTGAGGTCAACGTTGACCTGGTCGTTTAAGCGGACACGGATGTCCGGGCGGTACCAGACGTAAGGTGTAAAGCTGTAGACCTTTGGACCGGTGGGTCCGACTGAACCGTCAGGTTCCTTCCTGATCTGACGAAGCACCAGTTTTTTGTCAAAACATGCATTGTCTGAGCCGATGACGAAACTGTAGCCCTTGAGGAAATAGCCCTCGTCAACTCCGGTGGCTGTAACGCCGTAGAGCCAGTTGTCCATACGGCCGTTGTACTCGCAGCCAACGCGCAGGCACTGATCTTCACGAGCTCCGCGGATTCCCTTTTCATGGATATTGGCCGTAGCATAAGGCAGATCCTCAACCGGAAGATAATCCTCCCTGGGTATGATCGCAGAGATCGTCTCATCCTCTGTAAGATGAGGACTATAGAAAGGATCCCAGTTGTAAAGATGCGAATGCCTCTTCATAAGGGTGTCACCCTCCACAGCAAGCCTCTCCATCTTTTTGGGATCAAGGTTATCAAGCCCCCTGGTCAGGGACTCGTGATGGTAGAGATAAATATGATTGCAGCAGACATTGTAGTAGCCCTTCTCATGGATCGTGTAGCACAGATCTACGTCGTTAAAAGCTACCGCAAGGTCCTCAGGAAATCCTCCGGCCTCCAGAAACTTCTTCCTGCTGACCATAAGGCAGGCAGCAGTTGAGCCGATAGTGTTGTGGATCCCCCTGTTATAACCAAAGTAGTGGTTCTTGTTGTCATGCATCTTCTGGAGCTTGTGCACCGGACCTCGCCTTACATTGGCTATTCCCGCGTGCTGGATAAGGTCCGTCTCAGGGTAAATGAGCTTGGCTCCAACAACGCCCACATGACGAAGCTGCGCCTGAGAGAGCATCTCGCGAAGCCACCCTTCCTTGGCACATTCAATGTCGTCATTCATGAAAAGAAGGTATTCTCCAGTAGAGTTTTTTACCCCCTGATTGCACATAACGGAGAAATTAAAATCCTGAAGTTTGTAGATATAATTGATCTTCACAAGGCCGTTCTTGCGTGGAGCCCTGGAAGCGTAAACGCCGTATTTAACTCTGTTTGCCGCGTTTGAGCCGTTATCGATCACGACGATGTCATACTTGATGTTATCATCGCCAGTGGTCTCGATTATTGAATTAAGGCATTGCTGCAGAATCTCAGGGTGATCCTTGGACGGAATGATGATGCTGACAGTTGCGGGCGCAAGGAGCATGTGCTTTGATGAGTGGAAGTTTCTTCCGTAGAACACGTCCTGTTCGGGGTTTCTGTGGAACAGCACCTGCTTGATGTGTCCGATTGGGAACTCGAGTCCGGTTCTTTTTGCGAAGGCATGTTCGTGTATCGCAAGCATGCAGAACAGTACATCTGCAGACAAAAGAGATGCCTCCAGCCCCATCTGTTCAACACTGCCGCGCTTATTAGCCGTTCCGCCCAGCATTTTTACTGCGTTGTCATATTCCTTTGAAGAAGCATGCATTGTCTTTGCCCTGCATGCGAAATAACTGCCTATATAGAAGGCGTTGAGATATGAATCGGGAGACCAGTCGGGCTTGAAGTACGGATGGATATATTTTCCATTGGCTCCAACTTCGTCCTCATCTCCGTATACCACGTTGTGCTCGGGGTGTGCGATAAAGTACTGTCTGACCACCTCAGCGGCCTTTTTGACCAGCTTGCCCTTGGGACTTACAAAGAGATAGACGGTGTTATCGTCATCCTTAAGGTCCTGGACTTCCCACACTTTGCCGTAGGGGATCACTTTGACAACAGGGTCCGGAAGTTTATGGGGCACCATTTCCCCATTTTCATCCTCCTCATACATGACCGGTGCAGTGGCCATTACCACAGGCTCTTTTTCCTGAGTCCTCTGCCACTTGTCGTAAGCCGAAGATTTGCCGGCTAATACTCTGTTGTATTTACTTGTGCTCTTCTTTGCCAGCCCTGACTTTACCAGTCCTTTAAGCATATCCCCTTAATCCCACTCCTCGTCTTTGTACATGCGCTCTTCGCGCTTTTCTATGATCTTCCTGCTGATCTTTTTAATGATGTTCCTGCCTTTTTTAGGCGGCTGCTCAACCGGTGCATCCTCGTGGACCGAGTCTGCGATGGCATCCGCAGCGTTTCTCGGGATCAGCGTTGTAAGAAGCGTAAGCTCCAGGTGATTCCTTGCCTGCATATTGAGCTTCTGGCTCGTTAAGCCAAACTCAATGTTAGGGTCATCAGAATTAAATACAAATGTATCATCAGATATCCACTCGCCGTTTACCGGGTGAATATCAATGTCCACGCCGCTGTCGGAAATCGGCTTGCCATTCCAGAGTGCATCCTTGATCGTCACGATACAAGGTGCAAAAGCCGGATCCACACGAAGGACCCTGCACTCATCAGAAACGCGAAGGTCAAGCCTGATGATGTTGTTATCGTCGTAAGCTTCCTCCGGGAAGAAGGAATCATCCTCTGAGTAGCCATTTCCCTCATCCGTATAAACCTGAACACAGTCGTCAGGTCTTGCAGCCTCGGCACCTCCCCTAAGCTCTTTTGGCACGATGGTCTTCCTGCCAAGGGCCTTCCAAAGCTCAACCATGGACTTGCGATTGCCGGTGACGTACTTCTGGAACTGATACTCCTCCTCCAAAAGGTCTTTTGCCATATCCTCAGAAATGCCCAGCTCCTTAAAGAGCGGCTTGAGGTCGAACTTCTCGCGCTTTCGGTCTTCTAACCTGTAGCAGTAGAGTGCTCTCCAGACCTGTTCCCTCACCGGAATGCACTTACCGTAGGTCCATTCATAATCTATTATAGTCCAAATGGGGCCGTTGACCATAATATTGGAAAAGATAAGGTCATAGTCCGAAACCGGATAGTCCTCTCTGTACCTGATCCTCTTGATGTACTCGTTAACAAGAGCGAAGAAACCGTCGGGATCGTCCCTTTCAACACACTCGTCCAGAAGCGATGCCAGTGGCACTCCGTTGACAAAAGAGAAAATGGCGCAGCCCATCTTTTCATCGATCTGGCAGTCGTTGATCTCAAGATCTCCGCCACGGAACTTCTCTTTAAGGCCAAGGTATGCGTCCCTGATGCCGAAGACATGCTCTTTTGCAGCCTCTGTCAGCGGGAACTTTCTGATAACCTTACGCCCTGCCCTGTCGATGGCGATGTCGGTCCTTATCTTAAACTCGTCCACGCGGTCGTTTGAATACTTGCTGTAGATAGTATCAAAGCCGGGGCCAAGGATTACTTCAAAAGAATTTGCGAACTCCTGATACATGTCCTCACGCACAAGGTCTTCGTAAGCTCTTTTCTCATTAAAGAGCACAAGCCTGTCCTGGTCAAAGTTGCGGACGTTGTCCTGCAATTCCCCAAACTTGGGGCTGTAGGAATCCGAGTGCAAAAGAGTCATGAACTTATAGTCCGGATACGGATAATAGAAATGGTACTCATTCATGCCGCATTTCTTGAAGATGTTGATGAGTCCGTTTCTTGAAAATGTTCTGGCAACGGAATCCGGAGAATACCCTTCGATCCCGGTAAAGTAGCTGCCAAGGTGGTCTTCCTTGCAGCCGGCAAAGTACTTAAGTCCAAGCCTGTTCTCGATGGCGATGACGATACGTCCGCCTTTTTTGAGATGTCTTTTGAGCATGCGAAGAAACTTCTCGTAGGGGCTGTCTGTGCCGATGTAGCCCTGGCCGTACTCGAAGACGCCGATGAGGAAGATATAGTCAAAGTCCTTTGGAAGATCGGGCTCGATGTCCCTGAAATTGCCCACGTGAATGGTGACGTTGTCGCAGTCAGAGTTGCGGGTTGCATTGATCTCGGATCTTCTGCGGGAAAGGTCGCATGCCACAACCTCTTTTGCCTTGCTTGCCAGCATACCTGTGATGGCACCGCACCCTGAGCCCACTTCAAGGACCTTGGCGCGCCCATCCATGGGGATCCACTCGACAATGTTGGCTCGCTGGTCGGAGAGATGATACATGATGGGCCAGTTATTGCGCTCCTCGATAACCTTCTGGTACTCTTCTTTTTTGTATTTTTTGACAATCTCAAGAAGGTCGTTCTCTATGCTTCCGTCGCTGTAGAGATCAACCCCTGAGTAATGTTTGAAATTAAGGCTTACGCCGCCTATCTTTATTACTTCTTGCATTTGTTCCTTATTCCTATTCGTCACGCCTTGGCGTCTTCCACTTTGCAGGTAGACTCCATATCGTAGTAACCAACCGTGTTCTTGTCAGAGACAACGGTGATGTTCAGAGCATCGTAGAGCCTGTGGTAGACAGTGAAGTCGTTCTGCTCAAAGCCCGTTACTCCGAAACTGATGAGGTATTCCCCGCCCTGAAGTGTCATTTTCTGGGTAAAAGAAATGTCTTTTACATCTCCTGCATCGACCGGCTCAAGGAATGCCTTCTCCACCATGGAGTTAGTTCCTGTGATCTCGATGCCCATGATGTTCTTGAAGGTGAAAGCAAAGATGGGCGCTGCCACCGGCTGCTTAAAGCGGACCTTCATGTGAACTGTGAACTCTGAGCCCTTGATGATGGAGTTTGTGCGGACTCCGCGGTCGTCGGTCACGTAATATTCCTCGATGGATGCTGCTCCGTCGCCGTACTCGAGGGTGTCGGGGTTCGTGGCATCAACTTTCTTATCAGCCTTGTCAGAAGCCTTGGCTGCAGCCTCGCGGATCTGTTCGTCGTCAAGGAGGTTCTCTGTATCTCCTGCGCTTGGCAGCGGATACTGTCCAACAAGAACCTGCTTGTAAATGTCGATCATCTTCTTGGGAGTTCCCTCGCCCAGGAGCACGCCCTGATTAAGGAGTACAGCCCTGTCACAGTACTTGCTGATACTGGAGAGGTCGTGGGATACGAAGAGGATGGTCTTGCCCTGCTTCTTGAACTCCTCGAACTTGTGATAACACTTGGCCTGGAAGAATACGTCACCTACGGAAAGCGCCTCATCGACAATGAGGATCTCAGGGTCGATGTTTATCGCTACCGCAAAGGCCAGGCGGACAAACATACCGCTGGAGTAGGTCTTGACCGGCTGATAAACGTAGTCACCGATGTCTGCAAACTCTAAGATTGAGTCAAGGCGCTTGGTGATCTCGTCTTCCGAGAACCCGATCATCATGCCGTTCAAATATATGTTATCGATTCCGTTATATTCCATGTTAAAGCCGGCTCCCAGCTCAAGAAGCGCTGAGATGTGACCGTCGACATTGACTTCACCGGAGGATGGGGAGAGAACTCCTGTAATGATCTTGAGGATGGTACTCTTTCCCGAACCGTTGGTTCCGATGATGCCGACAGTCTCGCCCTTTTTCACCGTAAGGTTCACGTTGTTGAGGGCCAGATGCTCCTTGTACCTGTCCCCTCGCACAAGTCCAAGGGAGTCCTTCAGGCGGTCAATTGGCTTGTCATATAATTTGTAAATTTTCGTGAGGTTCTTGACCTCAATCGCTGTGTCTTTTTCCATGTGTAATTCCTATAGCTTAATCTGCAATTATTCTGTTTCAGCATGACTTTGGGAAATTATATAGTCATGCGCGTTCGATAAATTCAAATATTGCATGATCTTTTGGCTCTGTATTGTCATGCTATTTCAGAAAAATCTCTTTTAGCATGAACTTGATGTCATGCCTGAGGAAAAAACTTGTATTATGCATGACTTTTTTCTCTTTCTCAATCATGTATTTTAGCAAAATTCTTGTTTAGCATGACTTTGGCAAAACGCGCAGTCATGCTCATAGAGAAAACTTGCAAAAAACATGACCCAGGCGAACGTAATTATGTAAATTTGTTATCAGAGTTCCTGATTCATTCAACAGGATCCAATAAATAGCAACCAATCAGGTATCATAATACATCCGCAAAATGTGTCTTGCTCCTCTTAAATATCAGCGCCCCGAGGCAGAATGAAGCTACCACAAAGAGCCAGAAATACGTCGAAGAGTAGAAGTGCTCAAAGAACCATGTGTCACCGTAGATGGAGTTTCTGAAACCTTCTACGATGTAGGTCATGGGGTTGAGCTTGACCAGCCACTTGTACTTGTCAGGCACGATCTCGATGTTCCAGAGGATAGGTGTTGCCCACTGGAAGAGCTGCAGGCCGATGGAGATGATCTGCAACAGGTCCCTGAAGAACACTACAATGGCACAGGTCGCGTAGCTGATTGAAAGCACAAGAATAAACTCACAGCCGATGTAGTAAATGAGCTGGAGCCAGTAAATGTTCGGATAATAGCCGTAAATGCAGGCGATGATCATCATTACACCAATGAAAAAGATGTGGATGAACATTGCTGCGATGATCTTGATGATAGGCAGAATGCTGATCTTGAAGAGCACTTTTTTAACCAGATAGTTGTACTCCAAAAGAGACGTTGTACCGTTTGTCAGAGCCTCGGAGAAATAAAACCAGGGCACAAGACCTGCTGTCAGGAATAGAACATAGGGAACTTCCACGCCCCCGGAGACTGCCTGAGCCTTGGCGGTAAAGACAACGTCAAAGACAATATAATACATACAAACAGTGACCACCGGCTGAGCCAGTGCCCACACAATTCCCATGTAGGATCCCGCATATCTCTTTTTGAAGTCGTTGATGGCAAGACGCTTAATTAGGTTTCTGGAGTTCCAGAGTTCAACGGGAAGAACCGTGAGTTTGTCATACCAGGCAAAAACCAGAATGCTGCCAACAGCGATGAGTACGCATCCGCAGATCTTTTTGAGCATTGCTGTATGCGGATCCTCAAGTGGGTTGTTATGAAATATAAGGATCAGCGCCAATGCCAGCGCCAATGTGTAGAAAACCGCCAAAGCTATAGTCTTTGTCGGTTTCTTAGCTGCAGAAATCAAAGCTCCCCAATTCCTCCCCACTTTGTATCTCTTTCTGAAAGGTTAAGTTTCATATCCTCAGTGATGGGCCATTCTACGCCGACATCGGGATCATCCCATTTGATGCCGCCCTCACCTGTAGGATCGTAGAAATCTGAGCACTTGTATGCGAACTCTGCGTAATCTGAAAGCACCAGAAATCCGTGGGCAAATCCCTTAGGAATAAAGAACTGTTTCTTGTTCTCAGCGGTCAGGGTGACACCGAACCACTTCCCATAGGTCTTTGAACCGGGTCTTAAATCCACTGCCACATCGAAAACCTCACCGTTTATGCAGCGAACCAGCTTATCCTGCGGGTGCTTTGTCTGGAAATGAAGACCGCGAAGAACGCCCTTTGTGCTGGCTGACTGGTTGTCCTGTACGAACTCCACGTCGATGCCTGCCTCATAGAAATCGTTCTTGTTGTAGGTCTCAACAAAATATCCTCTTGCGTCTCCAAACACCTTGGGGGTGATGACCTTGAGCCCCTCAATTTCGCATGCTTCAACTGTAATCTTGCTCATTGCAATATCTCCTAATAATATTTATGGTTGTCCAACCGGAGTTCCGGTTATAGTCTGATCTCCCGGGATGTACTGTCCGTATCCGCCGTTTGGCGCATCAGGAAGGCTTGTAAGATAGCCTGAGGAATCAGTGGCTGCGCCCTCTAAGTTGGGGTTTGTCAGCTCGCCCACCACAGCCATTCCGGTGCCGGGTCTGTCCTCTTCTTCGGTAAAAGAGCCTTCAGCGCTGCTCTCATCTGTACTCGAATCTGATTTTTCGATCACCACTACTGACGGTATCTTCTCAGTCTCATCAAAGAAATCATCATCAAGAAGAAAGGCATTTAAGCTATCACCTATCTGATCTCCGTAGATAACCTCTTCTTCAGTGGATGCTTCAGCAGGTGCCTCTGTGGCAACTTCAGTCTTCCTGTCCCAGCCAAAGAGACTGTTGATCTTATCTGTGTTGGTGGCGTATACGATCACCAGCACCAGAACGAAGGCGCTTATGATTGTAAGTATCGCCATTCTGAAAACTCTTGTGTCCATACGCTCCTCTCCCCTGTATGATCCGGATTCTATAGCCCGTTAGCCACCTCGACTAAGTACTTGCCGTAGTCTGTCTTCATCAGTGGCTCAGCAAGTGCCAACAGCTGGTTCTTATCTATAAAGCCACGCTTGTATGCAATCTCCTCGATGCAGGAAATGTAAAGTCCCTGTCTCTTCTGAAATGCGCAGACAAAGTCAGATGCATCCAGAAGTGAATCGTGGTTACCTGTATCAAGCCATGCAAAACCTCTTCCCATGGTCTCAACACGAAGTTCGCCGCGACGAAGGTACTCATTGTTGATGCTTGTGATCTCTATCTCACCTCTTGGTGAAGGCTTAACGTTCTCGGCAATCTCCACAACGTTGTTGTCATAGAAGTAAAGTCCCGGAACTGCGTAGTTGCTCTTTGGATGTTCAGGCTTCTCCTCGATACTGATAGCCTTGCCGTTCTCATCGAACTCAACAACGCCGTAAGCTCTTGGATCTCTTACATAATAGCCAAAGATGGTTGCTCCCTTTTCTCTTGATGCAACTTCTCTAAGAAGCTTAGAGAAGCTCTGTCCGTAAAAGATATTGTCACCAAGGACAAGGGCCACAGAGTCTTTTCCGATAAATTCAGCGCCGATGATGAAGGCGTCTGCAAGGCCCCTTGGCTTATCCTGGACAGCATAGGAGAACTTCATCCCAAGCTGACTTCCGTCGCCAAAGAGCTCTTCAAAGGCGGGAAGATCCCTTGGAGTTGATATTATAAGTACCTCTCTGATGCCGGCAAGCATCAAAGTTGAAAGCGGATAATAGATCATGGGCTTGTCATAAACAGGCATCATCTGCTTGCTCATCGCCCTGGTCAAAGGATAAAGCCTTGTTCCTGAACCACCTGCTAAGATAATTCCCTTCATGGATTAACCTCCTTGAGTAGTCACCGGCTTCCATCCGGAGACTCTCAGATATTATGCATAATTTTTGCTCATGTAAAACCAAGCACTCCGTCCGGGTTTTAAAATCGCAAAATATTATGCATAACATCCTGCGTCTCCGGATTGGATGCCTGGGTTATCTCACTGCTTAACGATTATCATACATCTTGGAATAGTACTTCTCGTAATCACCTGATGTTACGTGTTCCATCCACTCTGTGTTCTCAAAGTACCACTTGATTGTCTTACGAATGCCTTCCTTGAACATTGTCTCAGGTTCCCAACCTACTTCTTTCTTAATCTTGTCGGGAGCAATCGCATATCTTCTGTCATGGCCTTTTCTATCAGTAACATATTTGATAAGGTCATATGAAAGTTTCTCTTTGCGAGGATCTGAATCGTCTAATTCTTCTCTCAAGATGTCAATAATCGTCTTAACAATCTCAATGTTCTGCTTCTCGTTGTGGCCGCCTACGTTGTATGTCTCGAAGAGTCTGCCCTTTTCCTGTACCATGTCAATGGCCTTGGCGTGGTCTTCTACATAGAGCCAGTCGCGGACGTTCTTACCGTCGCCGTACACCGGAAGGTCTTTTCCCGCAAGAGCATTGTTGATGATGAGCGGAATGAGCTTCTCAGGGAACTGGTAAGGTCCGTAGTTGTTGGAACAGTTTGTTATGTTGGCAGGGAACTTGTAAGTGTCCATGTATGCCTTGACCAGCATGTCTGAGCTGGCTTTACTTGCTGAATATGGGCTGTGAGGTGAGTATGGAGTTGTCTCATAGAAGTATGCATTCGGATCGTCATCCAGTGAGCCGTAAACCTCATCAGTTGAAACGTGAAGGAACTTCTTGCCCTCCTTGAAAGAGCCGTCGGGAAGCTCCCACGCCTTCTTGGCTGCGTTGAGCATTGTCGCAGTTCCAAGAACATTGGTTTGAACGAAGACCTCAGGGTTGACGATCGATCTGTCAACGTGGCTCTCTGCTGCGAAATGAACAACTCTGTCGATGTCGTTCTCCTCGAAGATCTTATTGATGGCATCGCGGTCGCAGATATCAGCCTTTATGAATGTATAGTTGTCGCGCCCCTCAACGTCACGCAGATTTTCAAGGTTTCCTGCGTATGTAAGAACGTCAACGTTGATGATGCGGATCTCATTGTCATATTTTTTGAACATGTAGTGAATGTAGTTAGAGCCGATGAATCCGGCGCCTCCGGTAACTAAATAAGTTCTCATGTCATATCCTTTCCTAATAAAAAGCATAGTTTAACTAAATAAGTATACCACACAGTAGGCTTAAGTAGAAGAGCCATGTTAAAACCAAAAGGGACAGAAACCATAACGGTCTTTGTCCCTTAGCTCTTTTGCCTAATGCGTCGAAGACGCTGATCAGTTGTAAAGAATGTTCATATCTACGTTTCCTGAGATTCCTGAAACGGAACCCTTTGATGTGTACTGCCACATGTCGTAACGTGTTGCTGTATAGCTTACATTTGCTGCGTACTGAGCCAGCCAGATCTTGTAGTTGGTCAGGGACGCTGTGTTGATGTTCTTGGTAAACCAGGTCTTGTTGGAGTAAACACCCGCTCTATATCCGCCGTTCTGGATGGTTCCGCAGAAAGCCTTGATGTTGGCTGTACGCTGGCTAGCGCTGATGGTATCTCCACGGCCGTTACTGCCCTCAACGTCGATGTAGATAGGGAAGCTGAGGCTGTAACCCTTACAGAGGTTGATGCACATTGACGCCTCTTCTACGGCTTCTACTTCGTTTACTGCCTGGGAAAAGAAATACACACCTACCCTGAGGCCTGCTGCCTGTGCGCCTTTGATATTTGCCCTGAACTTAGGATCCTCGATCAGTGCGCCGGCGGAAGAACCTCTGTATCCGCAGCGGATAATTACGAAGTTAACGCCTGAACTCTTAACCTTGTTCCAGTCGATGTTTCCATTCCACTTGCTGACATCAATTCCCAGTGTTCCGGATGATGCTGAGAGGGCTCCGTCGCTGCCAAAAGAGTACTTGGCTCCCTTGATGACCTGCTCACCGGTTACTGCGTTTCCGTTCTTGTCGTAGTAGTAGGTTTTGCCGTCGATTGTCCACCAGCCGTGGCGAACTCCGCCGTCTTTGTTCTCTTTTCTGAGATAGAAAGACTTGATGTCAGAGTTAAAGTAATCGCTATACTTAGCCTCTCTGTAGCTTCCATCAGCCTGTCTAACCCAGAGGACGTTGCCATCTTTGTCCTTTAAGGTTGTGTCATTAATAACTTTGACGGTTGCTGTAGCTTCCTTGTAGCTTTCAGCATTTACCTTGATTGTCGCCTCACCTGCTGCAACAGCAGTGATTGTTCCGTCTTCAGCAACCTTCGCAACACCTGTGTTTGTTGATTCATATTTAGGTTTGATGCTCGCGTTCTCAGGAAGGAGCCTGTAGGTCTTGCCCGGAACGAGGGTGATCTTGGTTGCTTTGAGCTTAAGCTCAGCGCCGTCGCCTACTGTAACTGCGATAGTGTAATCATTATAGTCATCAGCAGTTATAGTTACGTTTGCTGCGCCTTTTTCAAGGGCTGTGATCTTGAATGTTTTGTCGCCAGTTTTCTCAGCTTTTACATACTTCTCTTTGCCGCTTTCAACGGTGACTGCTTTAATCTTGTCAGGGCCCGTAACAGTATAATCCTTTGTATCCTTTGCCTTGAGGGTTATTGTCTTTTCCGAAGGAGCAACTGTCATGTCTTTCTTGTCGGCCGCAGTGACTTTGACCTTAAACTCAGCAGTTTCATAGCCATCTGCAGAAACCTTGAAGGTTACTTCGCCTTCTTTTATACCCTTAACAGTGATGGTTGTTCCGCTTACTGTTGCAGTAGCAATCTGGCTGTCAGTAGAGCTTACACTTATTGTTCCTGTAACTCCTGAAACTGTAACTTTATCCTCAGTGTTTTTCTTGATTGAAAGCTCTTTTGTGCTGAGTGTCATGGTTTTAGGATCAGCCTTGGTTACTGTGACATCAAAGCTGTTTGTGTTGTATCCTTCTGCTTCAACAGTAACTTTCGCTGTCCCCTCTTTTTTACCTTCTACAGTAATGGTAGTTCCGCTCGTAGTGATAGAAATATTGTCATTACTAGGTGTAGCTTTAAACTGTGAAGGACCATTAACTGTTACAGTACTGCTTACTCCTGCCTTTACAGATAATGATGAAGGAGAAAATGTCATGTCTGAAAGAGGTGCTACTACCTTGTTTACTTTTACAGATATTGTCTTACTGCCCCCCTTGGAAGTGACAGTAATCGTGGCATCACCTTCAGCAACAGCTTTAATTGTTACTGATGAATCTCCTTTTTCTACTGTGGCAATAGATGAATTGCTGGATTCACATGTCAAGTCTTCTGTAGAGCCTGTGAGTCCAACAGTGTCAGTCTCGCCCTCATTAAGTGTTACAGAAGCCTTGGTCACATCGAGGGGAGCAGGAGTCGTCTGTTCGCCATCTCCGCCCTGATTTTCATCTCCACTGTTTTCTCCTCTGGTTTCGCCAGCTACTTCACCTTCTGTTCTTCCTCTTGTCGCAGAAAGTCTCTTTACAGTTCCACTTGGAATAGCAGAGCCAGTAATAACGCTGGCAACCGAGTCTTTGCTCACTTCCTCATAGGTATATTTATTGTCGCCTGAGGCACTGCCCTGGTTTGAATCAACCCACTCGACTGTATCTGTGAGGGCAGATTCGATAACGTCCTGGACTGCTGTATCCTCTTTTGCCGCGTTGACCTGAGATTCTTTCTTGATCTCGTTGCTGACGTCAACAACCTTGGTTTCTACTGTGTCCTTGATGGTAAGGGACTGTGTGCCGAGGTCTACGTTATAATTTTCAAATTCTGCAGGAAGTGCCTGAGGTGTAACTTTGTACTTACCTGCTGTGAGGTTGTTCTTGTATATGATGCCGTCTTTGTCGTGGTCGTCGTAGGTAACCTTTGTTCCATCAGGTGTGACAACACTGACAACGAAGGGCACGTTGGCTACGAGCTTGTTAGTCTCTGAGTTGATGAACTTTATCTTCATGTCGCTCTTGATGGTGGTGAGAGTCATCTTGATGGTAACTCCCTGCGCATCATCGGCAACTTCTTCCTCTTCTTCCTCTTCCTCAGCGATCATGCCTGCTGCCATAGCTCTGGCTCTTTCAGCATCAGCAACTGCAAGAAGTCCTGATGAGCCAATAACATCGCCAAACTCCATGTCGGCTCCGACTTCCGCAAAAGAATTGATCTCAGCTGTTCTGCCAAGAGCCTTTGAATAGAAGTTCATTGTTACAATTCCGCCAACAACCAGGAGGATTGCAACTACAGCCGCTGCGCGTTCTGCAAAAGAAGTGTTCTTAATAAATTCCAGTATCTTAGCGCCGGCGCCTTCTCTATCACGTCTTCTGTCATGTTTTTTATCACGTCTGCTACTGCGTCCGCTATGTCTGTCAGCTCTTTTACCGCGAGAAGATCTTGCGCCTGCCGCAGCATAGGCATAGTCGTCCTCGTCTTCGTCGTAGTCTTCGCCTTCGTAGTCGTCCTCGTCATAGCGATCATCTTCGTAGTAACGATCATCCTCATCGCGATAATCTTCATCATCTTCGTAACGGTCGTCATCTTCGTCGCGATAATCCTCATCATCGGCGTAACGATTGTCAGCTTCCTCATCGCCGTAGTCTTCTTCAAATTCAGGATCGTAATCCTCATCTTCGAATTCTTCAGACGCACGTTTGCCAGAAGCTGCTGCTATCGGAGCTTCAGCACCAAAACTATCAGTTTTATACTCAATTTCCATGTCAGCGAAGTCATCATCTGACGGCTCTTTAGTGTGTTCAGATACGCGCTCAGTGAACTCGAATCTTGTGTTTATGCCGGATTCTTCTGCAGGCTCTTTTCCCAAATCATCGCTGTCGTCTACCGCAGATTCAGATTTTCCGGGGAAAGCCACGATATTGTCGGACTCGTCTTCTGCAAGCTCCGGCTCTTTATCCTCGTAGCGGTCGTCATCAACGTCGTCCTGATAACAATCGTCATCTTCATATCTGTCGTCTTCAGACTCTTCATCCTCATAAACATCGTCATCATCGCGATAATCGAGGTCGAAATCGTCGTCTTCTCTCAGCTCATGGTCGAAGTCGCCATGTCTTTTTCTGCTGTAGGACTTGCTTTCGCGATGGTCCTCAGCGGCGTATCTCTCCTCAGGATAGCCATCCTCGTCGCGGTCATCGGCGTAGTCATCTTCATACGTGCGGTCATCGTCCTCGGCATAATCCTCGTCGCCGTAATCCTCTTCGAATTCTTCGTCCTCGTAGTAATCGTCTTCAAACTCCTCATCGTATTCAGGCACATCCTGTCTGCGACGAGGCTTTTTACCTTTTTTATTAAACAGCTTTAAACTTCTCTTCATACGTTCTCCTCAAACACAATGGCCCTAAAATCCCCCAGGGCAGTTATCTCTCTGAACCTGTGCAACAATATCTAGTATTATCTTTGGTTCAGACACAATACTTACCAAAAGTTTAACATCTTACGCCTATATAGGCAACTTTTGTTGGAGTTGGTTGCCCGTGATGCACAAAAACGCAGCCCGAAGGCTGCGTCGCAATTCTTGTTATATTCAATCATTCAGTAATTCCGCTATTCTCAGGCACTTCTTAGCTTGTTTAATCTAGATCAGGCCTTCTTTTTTGAGAACGCTCTTAACTTCTTCAACCGATACCTTTGACTTTTCAGCTATTGCATCGATAGACATACCATCCTCAAATCTGGCAATGACCTTGCCATCCTCTATACCTTCCTCATGGCCCTGCCTGAATATTACCTTTGTCTCGTAATCCAATACCTGTCCGCCCATTATCTTATCAGCCTCCTTCTTCAGTGCATTTTTTGTGAACCTTATTTTGCTAATACATTAGTTACAAACGGAAACTTAATAATAAGCTCCTTATCCTTTTCAATCATGCTAAGAAGCCTGCTGGCAGCCCCTGAGGGATGATTGGTTCCTGCTTCCCATGCCTCTACTGTTTTATCAGAAACTCCCAAATAGCTGGCAAAAATCTTCTGTGACATTCCGGTTGAATGCCTTATCTTCTTAACCTCATCAGCCTCAAAAACTTTCACGGGCTCAACAGCTACCTTATGGCGCTTAAGTATAGGCTTCTTGCTCTGAGCATCTTCTAACGCTTCATTAAGACCTGTCATGATGCTTTCATATACATTTTTCTCCATGTCATTCACCTCCAAGGCTCTTTCCAAGGGCTTCTATCGCTTTTTTGATTTCATTACGTTCTTCCTTACTAAGATTGTCTTTCTCTTTCTTAGAATATACTGTAATCAGATACACCGTTTCTGCAAAGATAAAATCAACATAGCATACCCTAGCTCCTCCGCTCTTTCCTTTATTATTCTCACCAAGAGCTATCCTTGCTTTTCGAAGCCCTCCTGTACCTTTCATAACAGGATATTTATCGGGATTATTCATGATATCAAGTTCCAATTGTCTAAGATCTTCATCATCAAATCCAAGACGATCCCAATTACGTGAAAACTCACCTGTCTGTATAAATGTCCTTATCATAGTTTCTTCTGTTACCTTTACTATACCTCCTATTGAATAGGGTGTCAATTCAGAGGCTAACGTCTAGTCACCATCCTTTCTTCCTTTCTGTCAATTAAAAAATCCTCGTCTTTCTTAGTTATTGTTGATTGAGAATAGCTCAGCGAATTGCTGATATGCTGTCATGAATATGACAAGCTCGTCCGGAACGGACACGAAAGATATATTATCACAGGAGAGTTATAGATGTCATTAAGAATTTTTGAGATGTTGCTAAAGCTCATTTTGTCATGTACCGGGGACCAAGACCTTTCATTTTGCCACGGTTTTCACACATCCCACTGGAGATGAGTCAAGCCAAGCTTTCTCAAGTCTTACAGATGTGTCAATCTGTAACGTCCCCGGTGACACACCAATAAAAAACGAGCAGCGCTGATCAGCGCCACTCGAATCCATTTTCTTCAACAATCTTCTGAAGTTCATCGGCATTTACATCCCAGGAGGAATAGTAAGGATCGCCGCGGTGGTCAGGAAGAAGCTCCTCGCCGTAGAGCCTTCTGAGTTCTCCACCAAGATAGTCAGAAAACTTCGTCGCACCGTAGTAATTCAAATGCGATTCATCCTGCGTGTATTCGCCGCTCTCAAAATCAATTCCAATATCCTGATAATGGCGCAGAGCATAGTCAAAGACTACGTGATCGTCTCCTGCCTCGTTAAGGGCATTCACATATTGAACAAGCCAGTTGTACCGTTCGCCATCTTCCTGGACCACATCTGTGACATGCTCCCAATGAATGTTATAGGGAATAACTGTTAAATAGAGCTTAATATCATTTTTCCTTGTATATTCGATTATCTTCTCAAGATACCTGATGGATTTGTCGGAAGGAGCAAGCACATCGGTCGGATCCGGGAAGGTTGGCTCTACCTGAGGGTTCTTCTCAAAATAAGGCGTAAAGCCCTTAAAATTTGCATAATCGTACTTTAAATCCTCAAAGTCTTCTTCCGTCAGATCATCATACCTGTCATGATATCCGAAAAATGCCGGGAAGTACTTATCCCACTGGTCCTTCTGCCAGTCCAGGCTCACGCACAACATCTTAAGCTTATTGAGATTAAACCTGAAGCCATTAAAAGACTCCGATAAATGCGTATATCTATGTTTGTAATCTTCCTGAAACGCTGCGGGCGCCAAAAAATCCAGCACCACAACCTTGGGCTTTTGTGTCTTGCACATTTCCTTCAGGTAGTAGTAGGAAATCCACAGAGGCTGTTCAGCTGAGGAGTAGTCATAGGCAGAAATACCATACTTCTCCCAGAGCTTCGCCGTGTTGATTCCATAATGCACGTGACTTGACCCGAGCATTACAACATCAATGGAATCCTTCGGCTGCTCGTACATTGCCAGTGCCTGCTTAACGCCATGATCCGTCCTATCCTTAAGGACATGATCCGCAGCGCAAATCCCGACTACAAGAACCACAAAAGATAGCCCAACAGCTACTATTCTCTTCACACCATCCGTCATTCCCAAAGTACACCCTCGCAAATAATAATTACATCAGAACTGCATATACATGAAGCTCCTGATATCCTCGCCTGATCCATATTTACCAAATATCAGAACCACAAATATCAAAGCAGTCAGAAGCACCGTTCTTCCGACAACGCCCCATCTCTCGCCTACAAGCACCGGAACGACATCACGCCTTATATAAGCATAACCATCAAGTCCAACCAGCACTACCAGTGATATAGCTGCAATCCACCATTCCATCACAGAAATTCCAAGCATGGCAGACTCAGAAACCACAAGTCCTGCAAGCGGCGCAGCAGCATTAACTCCGGGAACCATTCCCTTCACGAAGGTAAGTGCCTCTCCCAGACCGTTTGCCCTGAAGAATATCCAGGCAAAAGACACTAGGCAGAACGTCAACACTCTTCCAACTACGCCCTTTGTCAGAAATGCAGCCCTGCCCTTCTTCAGAGCATCTGTAGCCACATTGAAAAGTCCATGAAGAATGCCCCAGACAATGAAGCTCAATCCCGCTCCGTGCCACATCCCACAGATAAAGAACACGATAAGCGTATTGATCCTCTTTCTTGCAATGCCTTTCCTGTTACCCCCAAGGGGAATATATACATAATCCCTAAGCCAGCTCGACAATGAAATATGCCATCTTCTCCAGAACTCCACGGTGTTCTCCGCAAAATAAGGTGTCACAAAGTTCTGGGTAAGATCAATCCCAAAGAGTCCCGAAATACCGATCATTGCATTTGTATATCCCGCAAAGTCACAGTAAATCTGAATCGTATACAAGACAGAAGCCAGCATCATAGTCACAAAACCGCAACTTGCCATGTCTGCATACACAGAGTCCACCACCGTACCAAGCCTGTCAGCAATGACCAGCTTCATGAACAGGCCCCAAACCAGGAAACTCACTGACTTCTCAAGCCTCAGAACATACTCCTGGGAAAAGAGCTTTACCCTCGCGGAAGCCTCCAGCTGCTTCATAAAGTCTCCGCATCTCTCGATAGGTCCGCTCATCCACTTGGGAAACCACATCATGTAAATGGCAAATCTCAGCATTTTCTTCTCAGGCGCTTTTAGCTTCCCCGTATAAACATCCACAACATAGCTGATCGCCTGAAATGTATAAAATGAAAGCCCGATAGGCATTGCCATCACAGTAGCAAGACGCCCTGTTCCCGCCAATCTTTCAGCAGCAACAATGCCGCTCTGCACAAGGAGCCACGGAATATACTTCCAGCAAGCCAGGATACCCACAAACACTGCAACCGACAAAGCCATCACAAATCGTCTGCCGGATCCTTCTCTTCCAATAACCAGCCCCGCCGCATATGCACATACAGTGATAAACACAAGAACTGCCAGCCCCATAATTCCGCCCTCTGCATAGACGAACAGAATACTGGCCGGCAAAAGGATCATTCCCCTGAATTTCCCGGGAACAAGATGATAGATAATAAACAGAACAATCAAATATACGATTGTAGAAATCTTAAGTAACACTCCCTGTTCTCCTTATCGATATTGGTATTACTCACCCCAACAGATAAAATACCGCGATTCCGCCGATGATAAAGCACATGCCGATTATCTTGTTCGGCGTTATTTTTTCTTTAAATATAACTCGTGAGAAGAACATCACCATAATGTAGGCGATGGGCTCCATAACAACGACGCCCATGTACCCAAGACCTTTATAGCAAAAGATACCTATAAACATGGACAGGAACAGAAGTCCGTATCCGCCGATAACCAGGAGATTAAGATATTCCCTGATAAAGTTAGGATACTGCTTCTGGGCACTCTTTTTAAGAAGAACCTGAGATACGGAAGCCATGAGCTCCCCGAAGATCATCAGGCAAAATGATAAATTAAGCATTCTTGCCCTCCCCCAGATTCATCACAATTACACCTGTCATAACAAGCAAAACTCCGACTACTTTACCGGGGGTGATGCCTGTTGAAAAGATCAAAAAGTTCCAAAGCATGGACCACAAGAGTGTTACTGACTTGTTGGCATATGCTATTGAAAGCTGAAATCTCTTAATAACCTGCTGCCACAGGATTGCATAAATTCCAAGGATGCAAAAATCCAGTCCAAAAAAGAGGATGTATCCCGGACTTAAGAACTCATGCTTTGACGCCATGTTAGCAGCCACCGTTGACAGCGAATATACTAATACCGACACCTGCAAAAACACGATGTCGACAGCCTTAATCTTTTTTCCCATAAACTGATCACTCCACTCCATAAATGGCTTTTGCAAAGTGCTCAGCCATGTGTTTGTTGCAAGCGGCATTGACATGAATGTTATCAAGAAGCCACTCAGAGCTGTTATCCTCGTGGATCGTGCCATAGTAGTTGTCGACAAAAGACACTCCGGTTGCGCCTGAAACATCGATCATGAACTGAAGATAGGTTGTGAGCCTTCCGTTTCCGAAGTCATACATGTCGCCGTTAACCAGCGCTCCTGAATTGTCGTAAGCATAGCACATCGGGAAAGACATGCACACGATCCTGATAAAAGGATACTTCTCCTGAATTGCCTTGATACCTGCATTCAGCGCTCCGCTGTAAGTTACAGGATCTGAGTCATTGTCAGGATTCATGCCGATGCGAAGGTTAATGTAATCCTGCGCGTCATAGAAGATCACCAGGGTGTCGATGGTGTTCATATCAAGCGCCTGAAGGTCTTCTGTGTGCTTGTAAAAATTTGAGTCAGTCATGGTCTGTGCCACAGCGCTCATCTGAGAGAAATCCCCCTCAGCGATAGCCTTGCTCACGTTGTAGAAGCTGAAGGCATCCATCGCATAATCATCGCTGTAGTCTGCATTCTTAAGAGCAACAGTAGATCCCGGGAATCCGGCATTTATACAGGTTGCACCGAGCTTACTTCCAATCTGCTCAACCACGCCGTTCTCATCGCTGTAGTAGGTGAGGATATCATTTCCCAGGAAAAGAATCGTCTCCTTCCCGTCATCTTCATGCATAGCCTTCTTGTCCTCGGGCAGCAAAAAGATCTGGTCCATTACCTCAACTGAGAAGTCTCCCTCTACGACGCCCTCTGTCTCTGCAGTTCCCAGGTTCCAGATAAAGAGCTTGATCACCGCAAAAGCAATCACCCCAAGTATTACCGCAAGGAGCGCCAAGAAGACCCACTTGGGAATTCCCTGGGATTCGGTATCGTTGTTATTAAGATTCTTATTATTTGTCTCACTCATAATTCATATCCTTTAAATAATTTAATCAACCCAATAAGTATAATCCTTGTCGGTGACATAGACAACAAAAGAGTCAAACTCCTTACTGTCTATGATCTTCGGGTTTTCTCTACTGACAAATTTATCAAATTCCTCCTGCCTTGCTCTTGAAACCACATAGCAGGTGGGAGAATCAACATCTTTAGCAGGCGGATACCAGCTTGAGTCTGTGAGCCACTTAAGGCCCTGCATCTCGTCAAAAGAGTTCACGGCTCTGACCTTGGCCTTTCCATAGCTCATGACGGTTATTGGATTAGCGTGGTCAAAAGTAGAATAGCCGTACTTGTATCCGGCTTCCTCCATGAAATGCGCAACCTTGACATATTCTGAATCTGCCGAATGGTCACTCTTAATGAGACCATCATCAAATGCCATGGCAGAGTCTACCGCATATATAATAACAATAAGCGCCAGCAATGTAGCCATCTTCCCGGAAAAGAGCTTCATCAGAAGCGGAACGCCACAGGCAAGCACGAAGATCTGCATAATAAAATATCTTGGTGCCACTTCAGCGGTAGTAAATGTTGCAGATAATAAAACCACGATCACACCAAAGACAATCGGTAGTGTTGCCCATAGCTCAGAAGTTTTCGACAGTTCTTTTACCGCAAGCATGTATCCCGCAATAGCAGCAATGATCAGAATGATCACCACAAACTCAAGCCTTCCATAAAACAGAACAACCTTAAAGGCCGGTAGCACCTCGCCGAAGAACTTCTCAGGAGCATGGCGGATATTTCTTGAAACTCCGGTAACACCGAATTCGAAAATCTTACTGCAAACATAGGAAACTACTGCAACCACCGCCACCCAAATGCTTATGGCAAAAGAGCTTTTCTCTTTTTTGATCAACAGCGTCATGCGCCTCAATATCTCTGCTCCAAGCATCGGCAGATAAAAGAACATGCTGGCATGGCTTCCCTGAATACCGTTTATGACGGCAAGCGGGAGTGTTATTACAACAGTAAGTACTGATAACCTGCCACGCTTTAATGCCCTTGCATACAGCCCAAGAACAATAAACATGGAGATGAAATGTCCAACGTAATAGGATGCATATAGAAACAGCATTCTCTGGGCTTCATCAGAAGGTGCTGAAAGCATCAGCATAATAAGCACTGCCACAAGGCTCTCCCTCAGTCCCAATCCTATCTGTCTGTTAAAAAATAACATAGCTGCGATCATCATCAGGATCATCAGTGTGCATGCAAGGCCCATTGCAGGAACCATATTGCCTCCGGCAACAGGATACAGGAAGGACGCCAGCATCGGAGCTGCAATTATCCTTCTGGCGGTGGACATCTGCCAGGTATCCGGCTGAACGTGGCCATTTTCATGAAGTACATCCGCAAGAAGCGTTTCTGACGCAATGTCTGCTTCCATATGTGCGTTGTAATGCTGCATGTTGGCATCCGCATAGATGAACAGGATCCAAAGGGCGGCAGCCAATGTCGCGATCACCAAGGCTATATTCAGGATTTTATCTATTCCTTTTGGCTGCATCATCAGTCTCCGTTTACAATGATCTGCTTCTTGCTGTAGTACTCACACATACTCTCATCCCTGTAGTTCTCGGGGTCTCCTGTTATATCAAATTCAACATAATAAATCGGAACAGGATGATTTTTAAGTTTCTGAAGAGTTACAACTTCATCCCCTGACAGCAGAATATCTGTCCAGGCATCCCTCTCCACTGCATAGTCCTTTGCTTCTCCAATAAGTATTGACCTTGCGGCAGCAAGGGATGTGAGGTTGTTCCTGTTTTCCTTGGGAATCACATTAACGCCAAGCAAGATCAAGACACCTACTGCCACCATCAGAAGATATCCCTTAACATATTTCATCACATCTTCAGAACCGGGCAGAAGTCCTTTGCTGTCAAACAGATGTCTTGTCCTTAAAACAGCTTCGAGCTCCAACAGAACCATAAACAGCACAAACATATAGTATCGTATATTCTGGATCCTCCTGGGGCCAACCTCGCTGAGGGAATACTCAGTGGGTGTGAACATTGAGGCAAAGAGACAAAAAGCAAGGAAAACAAGTACAAACATGGGAATGCGTGAAATTGTGCTCACTTTGTCTTTTGCATAATACCATAAAAAGGGCAGGAGCAGCACCAGAAGCAGTATAACAGGAAGTCCAAACCACTCATTCATGAAGCCGTAAGCATCAAGAAATGAATCTCCAATGGCCTGCAGTGGTGCTTTCTGCGTGGACTCTACTGCTCTTACCATATTGCCCGGAGCAAATGCATTGATGGCAAAGCCGATGCTTGAAACCACAAAAAGAGAGACTTGCTGAACAAGGCGCAAAGGCTCATTTTCTCCAGAGTCATCCTTAAATACCCACTTTTTAAGGCATTTCCATATGATAAACAAAAAGATCACCTCGAGATTTAACAGCCCTGTAACCAGATTTCCACCGCTTATAAAAAAGCCAAGGACACAGGAAAGGATGAAGCTCTTTTTACTTATAACAAGCCCCCACTCTATGAGCATAAGCGCAAAGAACAGCGTGTAGTAGCTTGAGCCGTTCCACCAGTAGAATCCCTGGATCGCATGAGGAAGGGTCTGCATCAGGATGATGGAGGCTGCTGCAGATACGATGGAGGCTGTGTCAGAGTCTTTTATCACCGCTTTCAGAAAAAAGAAATTTCCAAAAAGGAAAAGTCCCACAAGAATAAAGGTTGAGATGCCGTATACCTTCTCCGATATGATGCCCGGCTGAATCGAAAATAACGCGATGGCAGAATATGAGCCCTGCCAGGTGTTATAGATTTCCGCAACCTCTTTTCCGATAGCTGCAAGTAGCTGCAGGGGAGAATGTGTCGCTTTCCAAACCTGATGAGTTCCTGCGCTATATCCATAGTCGTCAACAAACGGTCTTGAATAGATAGCTATCCAAAGCATAGGAATTACTGATAAAACCAGAAGTATATTAAAAATCTTTTTGGATCGTCTTACAAATTCCTCATTCATTTATTCACCAGTCCCTGCCCAGCAGGTCTTCAAAGTCAAAGTTTTCAACCATCTCTCGCATCTTAGTCAGCTCATCAGCCATCTGGTCGCTGCTATGTACCTGATGTGTTCCGTCCGCAAAACACTCCACCATATACCTGTTGATCTCAGGCTTGTAATGGGAGTAGTCCGCATAATTGTTAAGGTCAGTTACCTCGTCCATATTCTGGAAATAGAACAGATGCACGTTGTCATATTTTAATAGCTCATCCGCCACAAACTGATACTGTGCAAAGGCAGCCTCATAGAAATTCTCCTGCTGCAGGTTGTGCCAGTACAGAATACTGTAGGGCGGGAAAAAGAAATAAAACTGCGTCTCAGGGTGCTCCTTAACAAAGGGAAGGATGTTCTCATCAAGGTTCGCCTTGGTTGTAGGAATAACATCCTCTGCAGTAATTACCTGATCTGACTTTGGCGGCTCTTCATAGGTGTGCATCACATACTGAATGTTGTAAAACTCAGGAGTCCACCAGCTGGCGTATATCTCAGAAAGATCTGACCCCTTTCCCTGGATAACAGGCCTTAGAATGTACTGAAACAGAACATCCTTATTAAGTACATATTTCACATCGTTGAAAATATTGTCATCATACAGATGCTCCGGCAGAGGGTACTTGGTCTCCTCTGTATCTGCTGTCATGGTCGGGATATCCATAGCGAAGAACACTGCTCCCATTGGCTGCGTCTGTCTCGCATGGTTCTTGTCATCAAACACGATTGACAGGATGTTGTAATCATCTTTGGGATAAGCGCCGCTGTAGCTTAGCTTGGCTGTATCGTATCCAAGGAGTTCCTTGAAATCATCAGTGTCAAAGTTTACCGTCATGGAGGATCCTATTATACATCCATTGTAATCTATGTTCTGCGCCATTCCGGGATTCTGAGACAGCTGATTATCCACAAGATAAGGAAATCCCTTCAGTGGCGTGTGATAGTGGAAAAAAGGATCAACATATACCACCAGCGCAGCCACCATTACAAGCGCTGCCACAACCATGGTTATCAAGGCGATAACCAGACGCCTGTACTTATTCTGTTTTTCTTTGGTTTCGTTATTTGCAGTCATATCTTATTCTCAGAAATTCATATACAGGAAGGTGCTGACTCCAGCAAAGCTTAAAATACACCACACCATCAAAATTGCTGTAGCAATTGTTGTCTTCCAGCCAATCTTTGCCTTTCCCGCAATTGTCATTGCATTTGGTAAAAAGAAAATCATAACTCCCGCTACTATCAGGAACAGCCACAGACAGATTTCCCAGCCAAACGGCATATTTGCAAAAGGTGTAACCTTGATGACATACCAGATCTCATCAAGCTGAAAATCTGCAGCAAGCTGTGATGCAATGCGCTTATGACCTCCGGTAAAGATCCTGGTTATAAGAGTTATTGCATCGGATATCCTCGGCGCTCTGAAGAACACCCAGGCAAGAGTCACGTAGGTGAAGGTTAATAGGACCTTCATGGGTGTAACAATGCATCTGCTAATGAAACCATTCTGCTTGTTCTTTTTATCTTCCCTTAAGTTCTGAACGGCCCTAGTCGCCACATACAGCACTCCATGCATAGCCCCCCAAACAATGAAGTTCCACCCATTACCGTGCCAGAGACCACTAAGCAGGAATACTATCATGAGGTTCAGATACATCCTCGCCATCCCCTTGCGGTTTCCGCCAAGAGGAATATAAACATATTTGGTAAAAAACTTTGTCAGAGTGATATGCCATCTCTTCCAGAAATCCAGGATATTCACTGCCTTGTACGGAGAATTGAAGTTCACCGGAAGCTCAAATCCCATCATCATGCATATCGCAGATGCCATATCACAGTATCCACTGAAATCAAAGTAAAGCTGGAAGGAATAAAAAACAGCGATCAGTATTGCTTCCAAACTGCCAAGTCCTGCAACATTCTCATATCCAAAATCTACCGCTTTCCCAAAAGTATCTGCCAGGATCACTTTCTTGAACAGGCCCATTGAAAACAGGAAAAGAGCTCTCAGGATAATCTCATGATCAATATGAGCGCTTACAGATTTCTCCAGTTCTCTCTCAAAGTCCTGATACCCCATAAGAGGTCCCTGAAGAAGTTTGGGAAAGAACAAGATGTATGCAAGATAGTCAGGCAGCTTAAACTCTTCAATCTCCCCCCTGTAGAGGTCCACCTGGTAGGAAATCTGACTGAAAGTATAGAAACTAACTGCCACAGGGAAGAACACACCATTAAACTTGAAGATCAGCAGTGATACAACATTGATCAGCACCACGATCCGGATAAAGAAGCTGTTGTTGACTGCACTCTCTGACTGCCACTTTGCCAGCGCAGCGTTCAGCACAACACTTCCGATAAGCACCAGACAATTGCGAAGGCCAAAGGGCACATAAAAAACAAGGGATGCAAAAACTATCAGCCACTTGCATGCATCCCCGTAACTCAAGCTCCTATGTGCTGCGAATCTGGCAAACTCAAAAAAAGCCAGAAACACAGGTAAAAATGCCAAAACAAAAATATATGAATTAAAAAGCATTACCGCTCTCCTAATACAAGATCACTGCATAGAACAGCGCAATATATATCGGCACACAGAGTGCATAGATCACTATAAGTACCTTCCTGTCCAGAATCTTATAGCTTCCAATCCTCTCCTCGTTCTTATCCGAATATGTTATCCAAAGCAGCAACAAAACTGCTGCAACACATACTCCATTAATAGCAGATCCCAGATCATGAAGTGACGGAACCTTCTCTATGATCTTAGCCACAAGCGGATCTGACTGAAGATACTTATCTGAACCGCGAGCCTGACACATGGCTACCATAGCTTTGTTCATCTGAGTATATCTAGTGTTCATGTGCATTGGCGAGTCAATTCCAAGTGCAAAAAACCTTAAGTAATTGAGCACTGTCATAAGAAGCAGCTTTAAATCAAGACCTGCTCCAATATCCGATGCTACCAGTATTCCAACAAACGGAACATACAAAAGAGATCTGTAAAACAGATTGTCGTTGAAAAAGCTCATGTACACCACAAGGAGTGACGAAAGCCAAACCACCTTCTTATCGCTGACATCAGGCCTCATGATAAAAGCAGCAAAACATACAACCACAAAGATAATGACCATCACCGATGCACTGCCACTTATAACAGGAATCTGAATGTAATCAAAAGTCCTAGCAAGCTGATCGTTCATTGTACTGGAAGTTGACTTATACTCCATCCCGGCTGACAAAACAGCCCAGAGCACAGTAGGAATAAATGTGATCACAGCATCCAAAATTACTCTGAATACATTCTTTTGCTTTAAAAGAAGCATCGGAAGGATCCAGATGATCATCATAGGACAAAGCGTCACCACATACATTGACAGCAGCACAAAAGGCAGCATCTTATCTCTCAGTAAAAAGTCCAGAGATATCACCATTGCACAGAGATAGATAACCTCATCCTGTCCTGCATACCCGGCACTGAGCATAACCTCAGATGATGCCAGCACCAAAAATCCTGCCAGTACACCATTATACTCTGTTCCTGACACCTTCTTAGCAATTCGGTAACAGAAGTAAGCCATGACCAGAATAACCAGGAACAAAAGTGCCTTGTACCAGTAAACGCACCCAATTGTTCCGACATTCATATTTCCATTAAAGTAGTGAGTTAGCCACAACGGCAGACACCAGAGGGACTGGAGCAGATACATAAAAGGCGATGTCAGTCCCTCTTCAGTCATGTCAGAATGAAGGGGCGCTGCCCCTCTCGTATTCATGGCCTTATCCACATAGAAATCCTGCCATCTTCCTTCTACCAACAGATCCCAGTTATTAACAGACCAGGCTGTAATTGTCTGACCGTCAATATAGTTAAAGGTCCAGAAAAAGAAGAAAGCTCCAATCAGAGAAACAACAGCCGCAAAGATAAAGAGCTTTGAATCTTCAGTTATTTTAAGTTTCTTAAACCTTCCCACAACAATCTCTCCATCCCGGATTACTTACAGGCAAATCTCTCTGCCTTCTTCATTACTTCATCAACAAGAGCTGCATGTCTTACAAGTTCATCCCTGACAGCCTCCCTGCCTTCCACGTTCTCAACAAGACCTATAAACCTTTCCACAACAGCTGCAAACTGGTCAAAAGGCTCTATCTCAATTATCTCGCTGTTTCCCTTATCATTCAGCGAGAGCTTAACTGCAAAATCTCCGGGCGCCGTAAAAGCTCTGGGTGAGCTCACCATTCCTGTAGAACCAAAGAGCTCTATCTGACAGCTGTAGGCATTATCCATACCAAATGAAAGCTGTGCAGTTTTTCCATCCGGAGTCTCAAATGTGGCATCTCCGTATATGTCAACACCATATGTATCGCTGTCATGAAGCACTGCGCTCTTAAGCGTAAGTCCGTCACCGAATAAAGCCTCAGCAGCTCTGATCACATATCCACCGCAATCAAGAAGAGCTCCTCCGCCATACTCCTTTTTGTATCTGAAGTCCGACGCATCTCTGAAGGGAAAAGAGAACATGGATCTCATAAGTCTGAATTCACCAATCCTGCCCTCTTCAAGGATCTTCTTCATGGCAGCAAACTGAGGATGGATAACAAAGCCATAGTTCTCGCAAAATGCAAGTCCCTTCTCCATAGCACTGTCAGCTATATCCCTTGTAGCCTTCTCACTGAGTGTAAAGGGCTTCTCAACCAAAATGTGCTTGCCATAGCTGATAGCCTTTCTGCTCCACTCCTCATGATGTGAAGGCGGAAGCGGAATATATACAGCATCAATAGAAGTGTCTTTTAAAAGTTCCTCATACCCTTCATATACCTTTCCGCCGAAAGCCTCAGCAAAGCCTTGAGCTTTTTTAAGCTTAGCAGCCCTGAAGCCCTCTTCATCTTCCACTGCCTCTGTCCACTCTGAAGGCGCAGCTACTGCAACGCCTGCGTATTCAATCCCTGCAGTTTTCTTAATAGCAGGGATCATTCTTCTAAATGCAATATTTGCTGTTCCGAGAACGCCAATTCTTATCATGATGATCAAATCTCCAAAAATGAAAGCATATTTCTAAGCTGAATGTTCAGCACATTGTTAACCTGCATAAGGATATTCAATGTGCCATAATCACTCCATACATATCCCTCCGGGAGCTGCGAAAGTTCGTCCTTACCAATCTCAATGATAACATTCCTGTTCTGCTCCTGATAGAAACGTCCGCCCTCCTCAGAAAGGATAGCGTCTGTAATAACACCCTCTCCCCGCTCAAGCTTTTTCCAGAAGAGCTTTGAAACCTCATCGGATTCAACCTGTGCATAGTCCTGCTGAATAGTGGGTCCTATCTCTATGAAGTCCCTGCATCCCACTTCTGCCCTTGGTTTAACCAGGAACTTAAACATTCCATCGAAATTACAGCAGATAAGTCCGATTGTGCCCATTCCTCTTGAAGCGACGAGAGGCTGATTCCAGCTGGTAACCTCACGCCCCTCAATAAGGACGTTACAATAGATCACTTCAAAAGAATAATCCTGAACCGGGAATACGCCGTTATCTTTGATCTCCCATCCCTTCAGTTCATGAAGCGGAAGAAGTCTTACCCTGTTCTCCGTGAACATCTTGTAATTGTTCATCACGTTGTAAAGGCTGATGATAGTCTTTCTGTTAAGCTCAGTTACCGAGCTCTTATACCTTAAATTCTGAGCAAAAGGCAGATCCTTTTCATCCTCAAGAAGCACAAAGGGAATGCAGGATATAACTGTCCTTGTATCCATGTTGACAAGATTGTCGTAGTGCATCAGTGCCTTTATCTGAGAGAGTGTAAGCCACCTGAAGTTCTTTTTCTCTTCAAGTTCTTCATCAGACATGATTATGACATTACGATTTCTTTTCCCAAGGAATCTTGAT
>JAFSTR010000034.1 GCA_017445665.1 Butyrivibrio sp.
AACGTAATGTCCAACAAGATCGCTGTGCTGATACCCTGCAGTGAATCGAAGCTTGAATATAATGTAAGAACTGAGCTCATCGACAGAGCCAGAGAGCTTGTCAGATACCTCAGGAAAAAAACTGATATCAGTTTCAGAGTTGGTATCGGAGGAGTTAAGCCCCTTAGGGAATTGGGGGATTCCTACAGAGAGGCACTTAACGCACTGATTGCCACAACCGGCACTGTGGCTCATGTGGACGATCTTACGATTGGGTGTGAATACGAGGATGATTATCCTAAAAATATTGAGAGACCGCTTTTTGAGGCTATCTCCAAAGGAGACCTCAACGAGGCACAGGTCATGACTGACAAGTATGCGGACTGGATGTGCCAGAGAGCGGGGGATGGCGACCTAATGTCCATGAGGCTCAAGTCTCTTGAGTTTGCTCTTTATGCTGAGCATCTGGCTTATCAGAACGGAGGTCAGACCTATCATTACTCAGGAAGAAAAGACTATCTTCCACAGATCATGGGGCTTAATTCAGCTCAGGAGATCAGGGACTGGTTTACGGACAAGGTCATGACCGCCTGCAGAAACGTAGTAAACAAGCGGGAAGAGAGATCCGGCGACATAATCAGGACAGCAAAGAAGTACATTGAGGACCACTTCGACAAGGATATTTCACTGGATGATGTATCAAGGGTCGTAAACATTTCGCCCTACTACTTCAGCAAAGTGTTCAAGGAGGCCAGCGGCCTTAACTTTATTGAGTACCTTACTAATATAAGAATAGAAAAGGCCAAGAATCTCCTTGAGAATTCGAACCTTTCCATCAAGGAGATCTGCGTATCCTGCGGCTATACGGATCCCAACTATTTCAGCCGCAGCTTTAAGAAAAATGTAGGTGTTACACCGACGGAGTACAAGGAGAAGGTATGACGAGAAGGTTTTTGTGTAAGATAATTGCTCTCCTTATGAGTTTGACTCTTTTGACGGGGTGCGGAAGCGATGCTGAGGGCACAAGGTCCCTTAAGACTGATGAACAGGACAAGATCCAGATCGGCATGTGCTTTGACTCCTTTGTAATTGAGAGATGGCAGAGAGACAGAGATGTTTTTGTGTCTACGGCAAAAGAGCTTGGGGCGGAAGTAAATATTCAGAATGCTAACGGGGATGTGGAGCAGCAGAAAAAGCAGATTGAATATTTTATAAAGAAGGGAATGGATGTAATAGTGATCATAAGCATTGATGCGGATGCACTGGTGGACTCGGTCAAGAAAGCTACAGATGCAGGCATCAAGGTTATTGCATACGACAGACCTATTCCAAAAGCCGGTGCGGATCTCTATATCTCTTTTGACAATGAAAAAGTCGGAGAATTGATGGGAGAAGCCCTTGTAAAGGCCGGACTAAACGGCGGCAGAGTGATCATGATCTGCGGATCTCCAAAGGATCAGAATGTTCCCATGGTTGTCACAGGGTTTAAAGATGTAATAGGAAAGAGCAGCAATATTGTTCTGGATGAGTATTACTGCGACGGCTGGAAGGCTGAACTGGCAGCAGATTATGTTTACAGCCATCTCCCGCAGATTGAACTGACAGATGCGATAATGTGCGGCAATGATGATCTTGCCAGCAAGGTGGTATTTGCCCTGTCTGAGAAGAGACTTGCTGGTAAAAAGCTGGTGGTGGGCCAGGACGCTGATCTGGAGGCGTGTCAGAGGATTGTTGAGGGAACTCAGCTCATGACAGTTTTTAAGCCCATTGAGAAGCTGGCTCAGAAAGCGGCAGAGGCAGCAGTTCATCTGGCTAAAGGCGAAGAGATAGATGACCCCGGACTTTCCGAGTACAATGACGGAAGCAATGTTATTCCCTATCTCAAGATAGAGCCTGTAAGTGTCACCAAAGATAATATCGACGAAGTCATCATAAACAGCGGATTCCACTTAAAGGAGGACGTGTATCTGAACGTTCCTTCAAAGATGCCTTCAAATTGATATATCGTATTTTTTAAACTAAATAGCACAAAATTGTTAAAACGAAAGCTGTGCCTGCAAAAAAATGCTAGCACAGCCTTTTTAATCGTTTGAGGTAGGATAAAAATGTGCTGTATGTCGTAAATTATTACTACTGTTTCTATGATAAAGTGTTCAATGTAAAGAGCAGACATTAAAAAATGTTCTGTAAAACATTCAATCCAATAAGGGAGGATTACATTTATGAAGAAGAAACTTTTAAGTGGTATTCTTTCAGCTGTTATGACAGCTTCACTCCTCGCAGGATGTGGAAGCGCTGCTGAGACATCAGCACCTGCAGCTGAGACAAAGACAGAGACAACAACAGAAGCAGCACCTGCTGAGACAGCTACAGAGACAACTGAGGCTGCAGCAGAGACACCTGCAGCAGGCGGTAAGGTTGGTGTAGCAATGCCTACAAAGGACCTTCAGAGATGGAACCAGGACGGCGCTAACATGGAGAAGCAGCTCCAGGATGCCGGCTACGAAGTTGACCTTCAGTATGCATCAAACGATATTGCAACTCAGGTTTCTCAGATTGAGAACATGATCTCTTCAGGAGCACAGGTTCTTGTTATTGCATCTATCGATGGTGATTCACTTGGAACAGTTCTTGCACAGGCTAAGGAAGCTGGTATTTCAGTTATCGCTTACGACCGTCTGATCATGAACTCTGACGCGGTTTCTTATTATGCTACATTCGATAACTACATGGTTGGTACAAAGCAGGGCGAGTACATCAAAGAGCAGCTCGATCTTGACAATGCTGAGGGACCATTCAACCTTGAGGTCTTCACAGGTGACCCAGGTGACAACAACGCAAGATTCTTCTATGGCGGC